>PFOB01000020.1 GCA_002792315.1 Candidatus Roizmanbacteria bacterium CG_4_10_14_0_2_um_filter_39_13
AGTTACATGACCATCATCAAGAATCTGTAAGAATGCATTAAAAACCTGTAGATGTGCTTTTTCAACCTCATCAAAGAGGATGACCGAATATGGTTTTCGTCGGACAAGTTCAGTCAGTTGCCCACCCTCTTCATAGCCAACATAACCCGGAGGAGCGCCAAGAAGACGTGCAACGGAATGCTGCTCTTGATATTCACTCATATCAATGCGAATCATTGCGTGTTCATCATTGAAGAGTGTTTGTGCCAATGCGCGTGCAGTCTCGGTTTTACCAACACCGGTTGGTCCCAGGAAAAGAAATGATCCAATTGGTTTATTCTCGTCCTTGAGTCCTGCGCGTGACCTTCGGATAGCATTTGCCACCAGTTTTATTGCATGATCTTGACCGACAACGCGCTTATGAATGTCTTTTTCAAGATGTCCAAGCTTTTCAGACTCTGATGAAAGAAGGCGCGTAACGGGGATTTTCGTCCATCGTGATACGATCGTTGCGATATCCTCTTCAGTGACTTGCTCTTGAAGGAGGCGATCTTCCTTCGGGATTAGTTCCCATTTTTCCTCTAGTATTTTTATTTCTTTTTCAATCTCAGGAATTTTTCCATATTGTAGCTCAGCAGCTTTATTAAGATCTACATCGCGCTGTGCAAGTTCAAGTTCTGCCTTTTTTTTATCAAGTTCAACACGACTTTTTTGGAGTTGGGAAATCAAATCTTTTTGTTCTTTCCATTTTTTATGCAGATCATCAAATGTTGTTTGGAGTTTTTTTCGCTCTTCTTCAAGTTTATCTTTTCGAAGCTCAAGTCCTTTTTCACGCTTTAATGCCGCAAGTTCTATGTCAAGCTGCATGATGCGACGTTTGATTTCATCAAGCTTGGTTGGCATGGATTCAACTTCGATTTTGACCGATGCTGCGGCCTCGTCTATAAGGTCGATTGCCTTATCTGGAAGGTAACGATCAGAAATATACCGTGTCGAAAGATCTACTGCAGCAATCAGCGCATCGTCATTGATTTTAATCCCATGATGAACTTCATATTTTTCTTTAATACCACGGAGTATTGCGAGTGCATCTTCTTTTGACGGTTCCTCAATATATACTGGTTGGAATCTGCGCTCAAGAGCCTGATCTTTTTCTATATATTGACGATATTCTTTGATGGTGGTTGCGCCGATGGATCGAAGTTCACCCCGTGCAAGCGCAGGTTTGAGCATGTTTGAGGCATCAACTGCACCTTGCGCGCTTCCTGCACCAACAAGTGTATGCAGTTCATCGATAAACAAGATGTATTTTCCTTCAGAATCGGTGATTTTTTTTATTACATTTTTAAGCCGTTGTTCAAACTCTCCACGATATGCAGCGCCGGCAAGAAGTCCCGCAAGATCAAGAGAGAGTACTTCTTTATTTTTTACCGTATCAGGGACATCGCCATCAATTATTCTTTGTGCAAGACCTTCAATAATTGCCGTTTTCCCCACACCAGGATCGCCCAGAAGAACGGGATTATTTTTTGTTCGTCGAGACAATATTTGGATCACCCGACGAATTTCTTGATCGCGACCAATGACCGGATCAAGCTTTCCTTTTTTTGCAAGTTCAGTGAAATTTATCGTATATTTTTCCAGTGGGTTTCCCTCATCTTGAGGGGGTTGATAGTTCATTTGCATACGTCAAATTAGCAATTGATATCTGTGTCTGCTAATATTATAGAGAGAAGATTCTATAAATTCAAGTCCTCTTACTTAAGCGTCTCTTTTATTTTTTTAAGCTTTTCAATCTTAGGATCGATGATAATTTTGCAGTAGGAAGAATCGGCATTTTTTTGATAGAAGTTTTGATGGTGTTTTTCTGCGGGATAAAAGTCAGTCATTGGGACAATCTCTGTCACGATTGGATTTTCAAACAGTTTCTGCACCTGATCTCGTGATTGTATTGCCGTAGCCTTTTGTTCTAATGAGTGATACAAAATGATTGATCGATATGCCGTCCCAACGTCGTAATCCTGACGATTGAGAAGGGTAGGATTATGAAGTTTCCAAAAAACGGAAAGAATCGTTTCATATGATATTTTTTCTGGATCAAATTCGATTTGAATCACTTCCGCATGGCCCGTGGTACCTTGGCACACCTCTTCGTATGAAGGGTTTTTGACGTGTCCACCGGTAAATCCCGAGGTGATTTTATGTATTCCAGTAAGACTCTGATATATCGCCTCAGAACACCAAAAACAACCCATTCCAAGAGTGGTGAGATTTGTTTGATTCATTATTTATTCTCCGTAAACTGCAAAGATAGAGAATTGACACAATAGCGCTTTCCTGTTTTATCCTGCGGACCATCGGGGAATACATGGCCAAGATGAGCCCCACAGTTTTTACAGGTGATTTCAGTACGGCTCATACCGAGAGAAATATCTTTGTGATATTCGACTGAATTTGCAGTTGTTGGTTGATAAAAACTGGGCCAGCCACACCCAGAATCAAATTTTGCATTAGAAAGAAATAATTCTGCATTACAGTTTGAGCAGGTGTACACTCCTGTTTTATTATTGTGAAGAAGCTCTCCCGAAAAAGGAGATTCAGTTCCTTTTTCTCGCGTGACGCGATACACTTCGGGGTCAAGTACTTGTTTCCATTGATCATTTGTTTTCTTCATTGGATATTAAAAATTATTTTACCGGATCATAACCTCCCTTGTTCCACGGATGACAGCGAATTATTCTCCGTAACCCAATCCATAATCCCGTGAAGCTTCCGTATTTTTCTACCGCAGCATAGGTATATCGCGAACAGGTTGGTTCAAAACGACAGACCGAATCGGTCATAAATAACGTTTTAAATAATTGATTGTGAAAAAATGAAGTTTTTTGATAGAAGCGGATGCAAAGCAGAATTGCTGTTTTCATATGGAATTAAATCCAATGATGAGAGAGATAATTCCGCCGATTGTGCCTATAAACGCACTGATTTTACCAAATATAATTTGCTGATCAGTGATATCAACATGAATTCCCTGAGCATCATTTTGCCATTTAATCAATTTTCGTAAGAAATGATTACTAAAAAGAGATGAGAGAGAAATATATGTTAAAAAAGCTCCGGCTCCAATGATAATAAAATTAATATATTGTGGGGTTTCTCCAGTACTGGGAAATGATTCAAATCCTGGCATCATAGGTCAGTTTGTCACTTTCAACTAGTATAATTGTAACATGAAGATTTCTGTGATTACCCTATTTCCCGATATGATTTCAGGGTTTTTTAATGAAAGTATTCTCAAGCGTGCTCAAGAAAAAAAACTTGTAGAAATTGAGGTTGTAAATCTCCGTGATTTTGCTTTAGATTCATATGGCACGGTTGATGATCGTCCGTATGGTGGTGGAGCCGGTATGGTGATGCGTGCTGATGTTTTAGGTGCGGCCATAAATAAAGTCAAAGATTCAAGCTCAAAAGTAATACTTACGAGTGCAAAAGGAAATCAGTTTGTCCAAAAAAAAGCAAAAGAATTATCTCAGCTTGATCATATCGTAATCATTGCAGGACACTACGAAGGAGTTGATGAACGAGTAATGGAGTATGTGGATGAAGAGATGTCAATCGGGGATTATGTTCTTACGGGTGGTGAGATTCCTGCTGCGGTGATTATTGACTCAGTTGTGCGACTTCTTCCGGGTGTTTTGAAAAAGAATTCTGCTACTGAAGAGGAAAGTTTTTATCACATTTCTGTCAATGAACTGATCGACGTTGTGGGTGAAACTGAAATTCTTGGAAGACTCCGAAAGAGTAATATTGAATTTGTACAACTTCTTGAGTATCCACAGTATACGAGACCAGAAGAATTTGAGGGGAAAAAGGCGCCAGAAGAACTGCTTTCGGGAAATCATGAACAGATTCGAAAATATCGATTGAAAAGATCATATGAAGAAACAAAAACAAAAAGACCGGATCTGCTTGACATCAATACGCAGTAATGTAATATGAATATGCTTTGTGCTCGTTAATTATTTTAATATTTAAACTATGTCCGACACATTTATTATTAAGAAACACGGAGATACTCAATCCCCTCATATTTTAGAAAACACTGATACAGGAAAGACCATTTCACTTTGCAGTTGTGGCGGCTCAAAAAATGCTGATGCAACCTGCGACGGAACACATAATAAAAAGAAAGAGCATGGTTGTTGCCAAGATGGTGGATGTTGTCAAGAATAAGTCGAATGATAGTGCACATACTAATCATATGATCTCTCTAATACATATAATAAAAAAATTTGGCCAAACTCATGCCGTAAACGATATCTCTTTTCAGGCAAAGAAAGGTGAAATCATCGGATTTTTAGGACCGAATGGAGCCGGAAAAACGACCACAATGCGCCTGATTCTCGGACTTCTCAAGTCAACTTCAGGATCGATCACGGTACAAACTGTTGATCCCATCAAACACAGGCTTGATGTACTTCCACAAATAGGCTATCTTCCAGGAAATAATCCATTGTATGGTGAGATGAAGGTACGAGAATATCTTGATTTTATCGCACAAATGAAAACTGTCGGCAATCAATCAGAGATTGATGAAATAATTGCCCAAGTCAGTATTGATGATAAGTCTGAGTCAAAAATAGATGAGCTTTCTCGAGGATATAAACAACGAGTGGGACTTGCTGCTGCACTATTGGGCGATCCGACACTATTGATTCTTGATGAGCCAACTTCCGGCCTCGATCCTTTAGAGCAAGACAAGATTAAAGCGCTGATCAAAAAAGTGGCGAAAAAGAAGATGGTTATTTTCTCAACACATATTCTTTCTGAAGTTGAAGACATTGCAAATCGCCTCATCATTATCAACAGGGGAGAAATTGTGTATGATGGCAAAAAGCCAGCACGAAAAGGAAGCGTAGAAAAGCTATTCAAAAAATTAGTGAAATAAAACCTAATATGAAAGCATTATTTAAAAAAGAAATCCAATTTTATCTCAATAATCCACTCGGGTATATTACCTTGGTTCTCTTTGGGGTATTTGCAAACTTTATGTTTGTGAAAGACATATTTGTGTATGGATCTGCTTCGATGCGCCCATTTTTTGAGATCTTGCCGTGGCTTTTCATGATTTTTATTCCTGCTATTTCAATGCGTCTTTTTGCAGAGGAACGGCGAACAAATACCTTGGAGCTTTTACTCAGTTTGCCGATTTCTGAAATGCAAATAGTCATTGCAAAGTTTTTGGCAACGCTTACTATGACTGCTCTTGGATTGGTGCTTACTTTAGGTCTTCCAATATCAATGTACGCTCTTACCCAGCAAGCCGGAGCGCGAATATATCTACCCGAAGTATTTGTCGGATACTTCGGTCAACTCCTTCTTGCGTCAGGATTTATTGCCATATCATTGTTTTATTCAGTAAAGACAAAAAATCAAATTGTTGCGTTTCTCGGATCAGTAATAACACTCTTTTTTCTCATCATTTTTTCAACCGATTTTGCCGCAAGCGCCCTCCCTCAAATCGTGCAAGAAGTATTTAATTATCTCAGTCCACTCACCCAAGTTGATAATTTCATAAAAGGAGTTCTTGATATACGATCACTCTTTTATTTTGTAAGTATGTCTCTGTTATTTCTCTTTTTGACCGTTGTTGATCTTGAAAAACGACCATAATATGAAACCAATCATCACCTTTTTCAAAAAAATTCGTATTCCCAAATCATTTGCTCGTATTAATTTAATTCAAATGCTTGGATTATATCGGTTTAAATCAAATGTGATTATCATAACTTCAATTGTGATATTTCTGGTTTCCAATATGATTTTATCCTATGTTTCGCTTCGACTCGATCTTTCAAAAGGAAAAGCGTATACATTGTCAGATTCAACCAAAAAAATGGTTAAAGAGTTAAAAACATCAGCTGAAATAAAGTTCTATGTTTCAAACAATCTTCCGGCACGGCTTCAACCCCTGAAGCGCGAAGTCGTTGATATCCTCAGAGAATATGAGCGGAGTAGTGGAAATGTCATATTAACGATTGTTGAGTTTAACCCTGATCAAGATGTAACCATAGCGGAAGAAGCACAAGGACTTGGAATCACCCCGGTTCCCATTCGAGAACAAGCACAAAGTGAGGTTTCATTGACTGAAATATACTTTGGTCTTGGGATCTCATACAATGATAAACAAAGTGTATTGGCACAATCACTGGATGTAGAAAACCTTGAATACAACGTGACTTCAGCTATTTATCAGATGACTCGTGAGTCGCTGCCAAAAGTAGCGGTGATGGGAATTCCAGATAGCTTTAATCCACAACAAGATGCTCTCGGTATTTTCAAACAAGTAGCGGGACGACTTTTTAATGTTCAGGTTATTACAACACCACAATTATTTGACCAAGAAGCATTAAATACAGAAGAAGAATCATTTGTCATTGATGCAGATGTTAATACCCTTCTCGTCATTGATTCACCAAGTACTGATTTTACAAAGCAAGAACTTGCGGAAATCGAAAAGTTTGCTTCAAAAGGAAATGTAATATTCATGCTCAATGGAATAACTCTTGAAGATACCTTGACAACGGGAGCAGGTGAAGCGGGACTTATTGACTTGGTCAAAAAGTACGGCGTCTCTGTGGGGCCAAATCTTATTCTATCCGGCCGATCAGAGTTTGTGAACTTGGGTGGCGGAGGATTTTCACTTCTTGTTCCCTATCCATTGTGGATATGGACCAGTGACTTCTCATCAGAAGCAAGCTACTTTACGGGAGTGGGTAGAGTCACTTTTCCCTGGGCATCAACAGTCACGGCAAAAGAAAGGAATGGATATACTCCACGAGAAATTATTTACTCTGGGAAAGAATCATGGGAGCAAACAGGCACATTCATTCTTGATCCGCAAAAGATTGAAGATCCTGGACAAGAAGAGCTCAAAGTATTTCCTCTTGCGGTCGAAAGCACCAAGAAGGATGCAGGAAAAATAATGGTACTCGGATCTTCACGATTTATACTCAGCAACTATCTTTCTCGAGAATCTCAAAATCTAGAGTTCATACTTAATGTTTTGGGTGACTATGCTTCAGATGGTGCTTTAAGTGGGATTAGTAGTCGCGCGGTAAATTTATATCCGCTTCCTGAACTTCCTGAAAATGTTCAAGAGTTTTATAAATATGCAAATATTATTGTTCTTCCGGGAATATTTGCACTCTACGGTATGTGGAGAATGTGGAAGCGAAATCAATCACGCGGATAATATTTTTTTAAAAAATCCTTCATTCCTTGAAATGCTAGTTTGTCATAGGGAATATTATTGGGAGCAATAAAGAGAAAATCTTCGACATCATCTGCGGGGACAATAGATGCATTTGCCGAAAGCTCTGCGCGGTACATTGCATTGATTGTTCGACCATCAATATTTCCGTATGAATATTCATCAACTGTTGATCCAAGGTAGGTGAGGGCATTTATAGAAATTCTGATACCAAGTTCTTCTTGAATCTCTCGTACCATGCCCTCCTCGAGCGTTTCATTGATATCGACAAATCCACCCGGAAGATCAAGCATGCCTTTTTTGGGATCATTTTTCCGTACAACAAACAGTATTTCATCCTGAGGATTTATCAATAACATTGCGGTTGTGGGTTTGGGGTTTATGTAAAATTGAAGATCGCAATGGGTACATTGAAGTAGATTTGGTGGTATTTTTATAAATTTTGATCCACAATGAGGGCAAAATGTGTAGTCAATTTCTTTGATCATGCCAATATTATACTTGCCATCTCTTGAGATATGCTCGCTCTATACCTTTGTTCTTGGTCGACGGTGGGTACCCGCCCTTCGGGCATCCCAAGTCGACAGAAAAAGGTATATTCGCTCGCACATTTGAGGAGAGCTTCGGGAATGCATTTTATAGTATAATAACGTTCATGATACGTACCCGCATCGCTCCGTCACCAACAGGTGACGATATTCATATCGGCAATCTTTATACCGCATATATCAACTGGGCTTTCGCCCAAAAAAATGATGGTAAATTCATCGTTCGCATAGAAGATACTGATCGGACACGATTGGTTGAAGGGGCAGAGCAGAAAATATTATCCACCCTTAATGCATATGGTATCAAGCCTGATGAAAGCGTTGAGGTTGGGGGAGAGTTTGGACCATATCGTCAGTCAGAGCGACTTCCTATTTACAAAAAATATGCAGAAGAATTAATCTCCAAAAACAAAGCATATTTTTGTATTTGCTCTCGGGAGAGGCTTACAAACGTACGAGAGGAAATGAAAGTACAAAAAATTGTTCCTAAATACGACAAATATTGTTTGGGAAGGCAAGATGAAGTTAAAAAAGAAATTGAAAAAGGAATCGAATATGTCGTGCGCCTCAATATTTCAGAAAATACTGAAGTAGTATTTGACGACCTGATTCGTGGTGAGATCAAAATCAACACCGATAATCTTGATGATCAAGTGCTCATAAAATCTGATGGATTCCCCACCTATCATATGGCGGTCGTTGTCGATGATTATCTCATGAAAATCTCACACGTTATTCGTGCAGAGGAATGGATCTCTTCGACGCCAAAACACATTTTGCTCTACCAAGCATTTGGATGGGAGCTTCCTGTTTTTGCCCATCTTCCCATTTTGCGAAATCCTGACAAATCAAAACTCTCAAAACGGAAAAATCCGGTATGGGCATCATGGTATTTGGAGCAGGGATTTTTGCCTAAAGCAGTACTCAATTACTTGGCACTCATGGGTTGGTCGCATCCAGAAGAGAAAGAGATTTTTGACCATGATGAGTTTATCAAAGAGTTTACTTTGGAACGAGTGCGCGCGGTGGGGCCAGTATTTGATGTCAAAAAACTTGAATGGATGAATGGACAGTACATTATGAAAATTCAAAATTCAAAATTCAAAATTCAAATCTTAAACTTTTATACGGATAAGCATCTTGATGAAAAAATTGTTGAGCAATCGATTCCTCTTATAAAAGAAAGAATAAAAAAACTAAGCGAATATTGGAATATTGCAGGATTCTTGTTTGAACGCCCTGAGAATTTCGAAAAAGACTTATCAGAGCAGAAAGAACTACTTACATCAGTGGCCGTTCGATTGAAAAAAGTTGAATCTTGGACCGCAGATCAGATCGGAGAGGAAATGCAAGAAGTGGCACAAGAAAAAGAAGTACCGTTTGGCAAATTCTTTATGACGATCAGAATCGCAATCTCTGGAAAAAAAATTACGCCACCTTTAAATGAATCTATGGAGATATTGGGAAAAGAGGAGTGTGTTGAGAGATTATTGGGAGCTAATTCATAAATGGTGAGAATAGAACAGCCAGAATGGTATAGAGGTGAACTTTCAGAGGCAATACAGATATTGAGACCCTACGGAATACTGATTCCAGGAACTGTTTCATTCCGTTCTCTTTGGAAGCTTGATACTGAAACTCCACAAGAATGGAATGATGGGGTAGAGTTGCTTACATCTGGATTGCGAGCAAAAGTTCAAGGAGCATTACAACCAATGGCGCTCCATAAATACCATATCAGCGAAGTTCGGCAACATGAGTTTGCATGGCTTTTTCGTATAAACGGAATTAGCAATCTACGCGCTGAATTCATATGGAAGACATTTGTTCCATGAGCAACTCAGGTCTTCTTTCCCGTCTCAAGTTTTTTCCGCGTTTCGCGCACTGCAATTTTAGGAAGTGAATCTTCATTTTTCTCAAGGTAGTCTTTCACATCATTTTTGAAGTTTTTGGTCATATTTCGGAGCAGCCACGAGATTGCTTTTGTAATGAGGATCTCTTTTTCAGACTTCAGATGGTCTATGTTTTCAAGTGCCAGGTCTTTCAGTCGTGGATCATTACTATTTCCAACTGCTTTACAAAGGAGCACCAAACTTGCACGCCATTTGGAAATTGATTTTTCTTCTGACCATTTGATCAGTGCTTTTTTCCATACAGTCCAGTTACTCAAAAATAATTCGGGAGGAAATGTTGATTGGCAGAGCGTATCAATCTCACACCATCCCTCCAGATTTTCAAGCCACTGATCAATATGTTTGGGCTGAATTTCCATGAGAAGTTTTTTATATCTCATCAGAATCATTGGACCAATGGTTTTATCTTCAAATGTTTGACCTTCGTTGAGTTGATTAAGAAGTTTCATTAGGTCATCAAAAGAAATATCTGGAAATCGTTTTTTGAAGTCCGCAGATATTTTGTGTTTATCAGGATTTGATACTCCAAGAAATGGGTGTGATGTGCCCATGTATCTGACAGGGTCAGAACGAGGATCTTGTTTTTGAGGAATCTGATTTATTTTATTTTGAATGAAAAGAAGAAGCGGGTTCATACCTATCAGTATATACAATGATAAATTATTGATAATATTTAGCCTATAATATATAATATGATCCATGAATGCAGAATATATCAATTCACAATCTTCTTTTGAAGCATTGTGCCTCCAATCAGGATTTGAAGTGGATAGAACATTTCAAGATCCTCGTGTTAATTTTACGGTAAATGGAAAAAAACTTTCTGTCTTATTGGGAATAAAGAGCGCTTCTGATTTCAATGAATTTCAAGAAAAAGATCTTCAATCTCCTGCAATTGTTCAATCTGCAGCGGTCATTGGAGGAATTCTCGTAGGTTCTGAGATTATTGCAGGACCACTAATGAGAAATGCCGCGCAATTTGATGCGGTTCAGCTTCGACATCTTTCTCATGAACATGTTGGTAAATCGATGTTTATGCATTTTATAACAATGTTGGGTGTTGTACAGTCTGTTGAATACACCGGTGAACATGTGCTTGATTTTGGTGCAGGAACGGGAGTTATGTCGCTTATTGCAAAGAGAAGAAAAGCGCAGGAAGTTACACTGATTGAGCTAGATCGAAGAGCACTCAATATGGCTCATGAAAATCTACGAATGAATAGATTTTCAGATGAAGCGAATTTGATTTATGGTGATTTTGGGTTCGAATTCGATACAATGAGACATCTTCCTAATGCAACCGTTGGATTTGCAAACATAGGCCCTCATCGAATTTATGGTGGCGATGATGGAGCTCATATGAGTGTTCCGCGCGTTGTGGGGAATCACTTTCCCAATATTCATACTATGTTTATTGGCGGATATACCAGAAAAGAATACTCCATGAACAATGTTCTCACTGAATATAGAAGAATTGGTTTTGAGGTTGATCAAATATGCTCTTTCACAGTAGAAGGAAATGATGACGCATATGAAAGTGCGATATTACGAAGGTAGGGCTTCTGATTTTTAACTTCTGTTTATTGATAGGGTATGATATACTAACGTCAGTTATGATTTGCTACTGCATTCTCCGCCATGTTTACGCGGCGGAGAGCACTGTCCCAGGTATTTCTCAAAAACCGGCCGCTTATTAAAAAGCTTATCCGGAGATCTTCTATTGGAAAAGATGATACAATTCTTGAAATCGGACCCGGAACCGGAAATATCACTGAAGAATTGCTTCATGTTGCTCGGAAAGTAATTGCAGTTGAGATTGATCCAACGCTCACGAAGTTGCTTCGTTCAAAATATTTTGATAATCAAAATCTCACCCTTCATCAGATGGATTTTATGCATTTCCAGCTGCCCAATTATCCGTATAAAGTGTTTGCGAATCCACCTTTCTCCATTCAAGGAAAACTGGTCAGAAAACTTTTGGATGCAACAAATCCTCCCGAAGATTGTTACTTAGTTCTTCGAAAAGATTTTGCATATCGATTGGGAGGGATCAGAAAAGATGGTGAGCTTTCACGATATTATAAAAAGCGATTTGAGTTTGAGATAGTACATCAATTCAAGGGAAGTGATTTTAAACCAAAGACGAGAGTTTGGACTGTTATGTTAAAGATTGAAAGGAAATAATCCTATAGTATAATTACCTCATGGAATATCTCGCGCAGGGTCAAAATGCCAGGGTATATCGACTTTCTGGAAATGAGCCTCAGGCTCGAATTCAACATGCTCAATTAGTCCGTACAGAAGGACATGAAAACCCTTTAAACTACGCAATTCTCTATTGCATTCATGACATATGTCATGCATCGTTCCCTCAACATTTTGCAGAAGTTGTATCGTGTGGTGTTGATACGATGAGCTCATCAATGAATTTGGACGAAGGAGGAATTCCATCATATCAGCCGAATCACCGCATATATTTTAAAGAATTGGATGTTCCAAAAGAACATCATCATTTTGGATCACAGGCCTCTATTGGGTTACATGGTGAGAAGCTAAGCACCTGCGGGTGTTTTGGTTGTACAAATCATAGAACACTTCATGATGAAAATAGAAAAAGAATGTGTGAATTATCTCTCAAGCTGAAAGAATATGGCATCATAACTCCATGGGATGATCTCAGTGATTGGTGTGTGGACTCAGCGGGGAATATTGTTTTTTTTGAGGCCGATTTATTTCTCCCTCCAGTGTTTAGAGAGCGACTTGATGAATTTGAATTTGATCCAAAAGTCAATGGAAGAGTGTTACGACAATTGGATTTTATTGAAAAAAGTGGGTATGTTGAACGGTTTTAAGAATGATTTACACAATAGATTTGGGGTGACCGACGGGATTCGAACCCGCGACAGCCTGCTCCACAAGCAGGTGCTCTACCAACTGAGCTACGGCCACCAATGTCACCTCATCTTTATATATCCATCATCAATTATCTTTTCAATATAATCTTTACGTTTAAGTTTTTTCAATCTATATTTAATTTGCTTTGCAACGGTTATAGAACTATATTTTTGACTCATTTCTAATTTCCATGGCACACTATTTTTAGTTGATTTTACATAACCACTATTGTGTTTTTCTAATCTCTTATCAATATCAAGAGTACTTCCGATGTAATACCTACTAGTTTTTAAACTCTGTAATATATATACATAACACATTCGTTTATTATATCGTATCTCATGATCGGAGCTAGATTTCAAGCTACGGCCACTCCGACGCTTCGGTCGGAGTCCGACTTCAAAGAACGTCGGACCAAGTAAGGCATATTATAGCAAAAAAGGAATGGTAAAGGAGTAAAGCCCTTATATACTGGGAATTACAAAAAGAAGTGTTATAATATTCCCATGTCGGCCACACCTTATGCTGAATTACTTCACAAAGGAGAACGTCTTAATGTTTATCGACCTGATGTCGTTATTTTGCCCACGCCAGAAGAAGTTGGTCGTTACGCAGCTCAAATAGTGCAAGAACAAATTGAGACAAAACCAGATTCAATCATCACGTATCCGACAGGAAGTTCTCCCGTAGAAATGAATAAACGTCTTGTTCAAGCTGGTTTGGATTGGAGCAGAATAAGAATTAAAAACTTGGATGAGTATTGGCGAATAGATCCTAGACATCCTGCAAGCTATGATGCTGTTATGCGAAGACAGATCATCGATTATATAAATATTCTCCCTCAAAATTGGGAAATACCAAATGGAATGGCAGAAGATCCTGATGAGGAAGCAGCTCGTTTTGAGCAAGTATTTAAAGAATTTGGACCGGTTAATTTGGCAATTTTAGGTATAGGACCAAAGAGAACGTGCCACATGGGTTTTAATGAGAGGGGTTCACAACTTGATTCAAGAACCAGATACATGCTTCTTGATCCAGAAACTCGTGATGCAAATGCTCCATATTTTGCTAATCCAAACGATATGCCTGCTGGCGCAATCACACAAGGGGTTGCAACAATTCTTGAGGCAGAAAGAATAATTCTTCTCGCTTTAGGGGAACATAAGGCAGAAGGGATTTATCGAACATTAGTAGGCGAAATTGGTTCTGATGCACCAGCCTCATTTTTAAGATATCATCCGCAGGTAACTTTCATATTAGATCAGGGAGCAGCAAGCATGTTATCTCCAGAATTTCGCAGTTCAATTTAATGAGAAAAAAGAAACAAGAAGGATTCCTTGCACATGGAGATTTTGTCTACCGACATGATCCGATACCGGTTTTTGTAAAAGCAAAAGGAGTGTATCTTGAGGATACAGATGGGTATCGATATTTTGATGCAGAAGCGGCAAATGGCACGGTAAGCCTTGGATTTGATAGTTCCATTCTTGAAGAGGCGCGTAAAATTCAAAAAAATCTCCCGTCAATTCCTTCATTTTGCGAGACTGAGATCAGGAAAAAAGTTGCGGGAAAAATAGGAAAAATGATGCTTCAGATTACGAAAAAAAAAGGACGCATTGCATTTGAACTGGGCGGTGCTCAGGGGATGGAACTTGCAATAAAAATTGTTAGATCAAATACTAAGAAAACTCAACTGGTTGTTTTTGAAGGGGGTTATCATGGTCGATCTGCATATACTTCACAGCTCAGCGCGAGTCATCGCTATCGAAAAATTATGGGAGATTGGCGTATTCCTATTGCTCGACTACCATATCCAGATTTTGAACAAACTTATCCCGGCCTTTCGACTGATGAGGCAAGAGCGATTGCCATTAAACAAGTTGAAAGACTTTTATCAACAGAAACAGCTGGACTCGCTATCAGATCGGGAGAACAAGATATTTCAGCGCTCATCATCGAACCCATACTCAATGCAGGAGGAATTGTCATGCCGGATAAAAAATATTTGGAGACTGTAGTAAAAATGTTTCGCAAGGCAGGAGCTCTCATTGTTGTTGATGAAATTTTTTGTGGATTTTATAGGACAGGCAAAATGTTTGGTTTTCAACACTATACTATTTCTCCTGATATTGTGGTGATGTCAAAAGCAATTACCAATGGCATTGCACCATTAAGTTGTGTCTGGGGAAGAGATCCCTATATGTTGTCGGCAAAATTCCCTCCCGGTACTCATTCAGCAACATATATCAACAATCCAGGAACATTGGCTATTGCAGATGTGGTACTTGATAGATATCAAAAATGGGAAACAAAAGAAAAAGATATCAAAAAGTTGGAGCGCTCGCTTCATGACATTATTCAAAAAATTGTTCAAAGTTCTGCACTTGTTAAAAGTGGCTATAGTATTGGAGGAATAGGAAGAATTTTACTTACTGAAAATATCGCAGGAAATATATTGGATATAGCTCTTACAATTGGTCGAAAAAATCCCATCAAAGGAGTGCATGGTCTCATCTTAGCAAGTACCGGAATGGCTCCAAACGTAATTGCCTTAAACCCTCCGTTAAATATTAATACAGCTGATGTAGAGATATTAAGAAAGCTTCTGTCTCAAACATTTAAAGTAGCTGAAACGAAATACTCAGTCGTCTCGGAATCTTCTTAGTATGAGACATATTCAATTCAAAAAGCTATACATTCCCCAAAAGGGAAAACCAATGAATGTCATAGTGTTTGCAAGCGGAAGTGGGGGAAACTTGCAAGCATCTATTGATCTGTCGCTTATGCGACCAGATTTATTGAAGGTAGGGCTCGTCGTGACAGATCGATTGGGAATTTTTGCAATTGATATTGCTCATAAATACCAAATCCCCGTGATAGCTATCGATTTTGAAAAAAAATGCGGTTTGTGGAATGAAAATAAGAAGAATTCTGAAAAGATTTTACGATACCAACAATGTGCTATCCAGTATCATAATGATATTTTAAAACGGATTCGAAAAATTGAAGAAAAAAATACCATTTGCTTTGATCTGGCTGTCCTGTCTTATCATCGATGGATACATGGAGATTTGTACACCTACTTTCATGAACGCATGATCAATCAGCATGCAGGTGATTTGAACATCGTAAATGATCGGAACGTGCGTCGGTATGTCGGGATAAATCCAGTATTATACGCATTGAAGGCTGGTGAGAAAATGACGAGAACAACGACATTTTTGGTTCGCGATGGTCATGATACGGGAGAGATTTTGTGCCAAGGTCCGTGGGTTGACTATACAGGATCGTGTCCAATTACCATTCAAAAGTCCTATGAACATGAACTCATCCAAAAAAGAGAAAGTGATTGGCCCTCCTTGCAGTTTGCTCTCAAACATATAGCTCAAGGAGATTTTGGTATCTCAAAGAAGCATATACATATTGATGGCTGTAAAGTAATTTCATTTAAGGGTGAGCCAACAGGGTACGCAGGAGTACATCTGGAGAAATCTACCTATAAATTAACACCATATTATGAATAAATTATTGACCGGTTCTGATGCAGTTGCAAAAATATTTCAAAAAGAAGGGGTGCGGTTTGTTTTTGCATACCCGGGGACTTCTGAACTTGTCCTTTGCAATGCCTTCACAAATACTAAAGGAATACGGCTTATCAATGGGCGTGGAGATAAGGAATCTGCGTTTATGGCTGCGGGTGGATCACTTATCAAGCCGCTCCTATCTGTAGCGCTTCTTCATGGAGCACGCGGAAGTACGAATGCAATGGGCGCAATAAGCGACGCACAAAGAAATGAAATAAACACGCTCTTTATTGTTGGTTTGCCTTCCACACAATCCATGCCATTTCTTCCCCCGCATGGAGAAGGAGATTTAATACAAAATCTTGGGAATTTTGCAAAGAAAAGTTTTGAAATAAAAAAAGTTGATGTAAAAAATGCTCAGGAATATGTACGTATTATCCTCGAGGCAATAATGTGTGCAAAAACAGTACCCAACGGTCCAGTAATTCTTGGTATTCCGCAGGATGCATTAGAAAAGAAATGGGTTCCTCAAGATTTGGTGAACAACTTGGCGTTGGAAAAAAAGCAGATTCTCAGTGTTGAAAAGGTATTGGATAAAGCGGCAAGATTGGTAAATAACAGTTTATTTCCCGTCATTTTGATCGATGATTTTCTTTTCAAGGTGTCAAATGCTGAGAAAATATTATTACAATTTGCAACAAAAATACATGCGCCAGTTTTTCAAATTTGGTACAAAAGAGGACCAATGATGTTTCAGCGTCTGCATAAGTCACAGAGCCCGAATTTTATTGGGTCATATGACGTTGAAAATAAGAATCATACAGAAATGATGGAGCGATCAGATCTTCTCATTACGATCGAAGATCGCAATGCATATGAACGTATTATTGGTAAACTACCAAACGGTAAAAAACTTGCACTTACCTCAAATCCAGAAATGACAAGAAAGAATAACTATTTGAAAAGAAGCGATGTACTTATTGAAGGAAATGTAGTCGACACGATGATGAGACTCATCAAAAAACTACCCAGAAAAAATGGATCACCTTTCGGGACTATAAAAAGTCTTAAAGATAACACAACCAAAAGCACTCTTTCTCCAAAGTATCAAAAACTAAGAAATGATATATCAAGTGGCCTTGCACACGTATTACGAAACATTGCGTATCCCGTATTGGTTGATGATAGTCAGATGTTCGGCGGGTTGCTTTTTGAACAGTATGAAAAACTTCCTGAACATCTCCGAGTTTTTGGAGATCATGGTGCTTTTATTGGAGGAGGAGTTTCGCTTTCTGCTGGACTTGCATTGTGTAATAAAAATCACACCGTTTTTTGTACGCTTGGTGATCAGTCATGCACCAATGCCATTCAAGGTTTCATATCAGCAGTTCAGGAAAATATAAATATTACATATATCGTTTGTAACAATGGAAAGAGTGTATCTTTGATAAAGCAGTTTATGTCGCAATATCCAAAAACGCCCGATGCAAGACTGATCTCTTTTT
>PFOB01000059.1 GCA_002792315.1 Candidatus Roizmanbacteria bacterium CG_4_10_14_0_2_um_filter_39_13
GGTGGCGGAATTGGCAGACGCGCAGTCTTGAGGAGGCTGTATCGTAAGATGTGGAGGTTCAAGTCCTCTCCCGGGCACCAAAAATTACATTTTTTCAACCATATCCACACACCCCGGAATAGATTCTTGAGCGCGAAGTTCTTCCAAACTCATCCACTTCCATTCTGTTGCTTCTTCATTCAGAACGATCTTTGCAGTTGTATCTTTCATTTCACACAGATAACACAGTAGTATTCCTTGCCAATTTTTTCTCATAATAGTTTTTACCTGCGGATTTTCTTGTAATACAGTAACTTCAATTCCCAATTCTTCTCTCACTTCACGATGCAACGCTTCTATGGGTGTCTCACCAAAATCGACTCCGCCACCTGGTATTTGCCATTTACCATTCAGATCTTTGTATGTATCAACACGCAGTGTAAAAAGATACTCATCTTTTTTTTTGATTACTGCAAGTGCTACTGGTTGAAAATAGTTCATGTGACCTTGGCGGGACTCGAACCCACAACCTACTCCTTAGAAGGGAGTTGCTCTATCCAATTGAGCTACAAGGTCTTGGAGCCGACTGTCGGATTCGGACCGACGACCTACGCTTTACAAAAGCGTTGCTCTACCACTGAGCTAAGTCGGCTGTTTTAGCTATTAGCTGTTAGCAACTAGCCATTAGATCTATTTTTTTAGCCAATCGCTAATCGCAAAAAGCTATCAGCTAATACAGTGGCCGAGGCGGGACTTGAACCCGCACGAGCTTGCGCCCACAACATTTTAAGTGTTGCGTGTATGCCAATTTCACCACTCGGCCTCATGCTATTTTCTGCCATTCCCTACCCGCAATGCTACGCCCGCCGCCATGACTGCCGATAAGCTGTCGGGCTGGCATAGCGTTGCAGGCGGGCGCCACCCCGACTACCTCAGTTCTCCAGATGTTCAGTAATTGCGCGAATCAGCACTATTCAACTTTCAGATTATTTTGAAATACTGAACAGCTGAGGGGCTGAGCAACTGAGCAGCTGGATTGCTGAACATCTGAAAGCTTATTATATCAAATCAGAGCCTGCTGATCTACACGATCTTGCTTTATATTCAGATGTTTGCATCCTTTTGGCGTAACTACTCTCCCGCGGGGAGTCTTTTTAATAAACCCAATACGGAGAAGATATGGCTCAATAAATTCTTCAATTGTTCGCCTATCTTCGGATAAGGCCGAAGCAAGGGTCTCAACTCCAACGGGAGAGTTTTGAAATTTCTCGGCAATTGCGCGAAGATACTGGATATCAAGATCTGAAAGACCAACCGCATCGATTTCAAGTAACTTAAATAAACTATCAATAAGATTCTCATCAATCACCTCGTGATTGTCTACCTCAAACATATCGCGAGCGCGTTTTAAGATACGATTTGCAATTCTGGGTGTTTTTCGAGATCGCTCAGCAATTTTTCGAACTGCAACTTCAGTGATTTTAATGCCCATAATATTTGCTGAACGATTGATGATATGCTCCATTTCAAAATCTGTATAGTAATCAAGACGAAGGAGAAGTCCGAACCGATCCCGAAGGGGGGCGGACAGAAGGGCAAGTTTTGTAGTTGCACCTACGATAGTAATTTTGGGTACAGGAAGACGGACGGTTCGGGCAGACGGCCCTTTTCCAATCACGATATCTAAGAAGTATTCCTCTATAACCGGATAGAGCATTTCTTCGACTGGTTTTGGAAGTCGGTGAATTTCATCTATAAAAAGGACATCTTTATCTTTCAAATTGGTAAGTATTGCAGCAAGGTCTCCTGATTTAGTAATTGCAGCGCCTGACGTCACTCGTATCGTTCCTTTCAGTTCTTTCGCAATTATGTAGGATAATGTTGTTTTGCCAATACCAGGAGGTCCGTAGAAGAGAATATGTTCAGTTGCAACGCCACGATTTTTAACCGCCTTCAGAAAAAGATTTAATGTTTTTACCACATTTCTTTGTCCTACATACGTATCAAGCGTATCCGGTCGAAGTTTCTGGAGATCGATTGCGTCGTTGCTCATAGTAGGTACATTATACAGAAGTTACGACGAGCTCATGCGCTTTATACTGAGTTTTATTTTATCTTCAATAGATACTTCGGGTGATAGTTCAGACAAAATGTCTTGAGAAGTATGTTTATCAAATCCAAGTGTGGTAAGGGCGTCAAGAACTGTCTGATCATCTGATGAAAGCGGTATTTCTTGTTCAAAAACGAATTCTGAATCAAATTTCTGCGATAGCTCGAGTAATATTTTGAGTGCTGTTTTTTTCCCTAATCCTTTGATCTTTGAGAAAAAAACTCGATCGTTATTTTTGACAGCTTGTATAATTTCATCTGGTTTTGCAACAGAAATGATCTGAAACGCAGATTTTGGTCCAATTCCCGACACCCCAAGAAGGTATTCAAAGAGACGGTATTCTTTTTTGTCCTCAAAACCAAATAATTGCTGAATATCTTCTCGAATATGATGGTATGTATATATTTCAATATCGATTGGTATTTGGATTGATTGGAGAAATCGATTGGTAAGAAATACTCGGTAATACACACCTGATGAAGTTTCAACAAGGCCAGCGTTCATATCAACTTCGTCAAGAATTCCTTTTATCTTTCCAATCATGATAGAAAGTATAACTGATGAAATTTTACTCGATACTACTTTTTATGAATTTTCTTTTCAATATCATGAATGAGTACTCTCGTGCGATGTATTGCATCGGGATTTACTGAGACTGATGTGATTCCCTTTCTGACCAATGTTTCAACAATTTCTGGATAATCTGATGCTGCTTGTCCACAGATCGAACAGGTGATTCCTCTTCGCGTACAGGTTTCGACAATATGCTCAAGCACCGATATCACCGCTGGATGTCGCTCGTCATAGACATTGGCCACCTCACTACTGTCTCGATCTACCCCGAGAAGCATCATGGTAAGATCATTTGTTCCGATCGAAACGCCATCAATGCCAAGATCAATAAACTCCTCGAGCATAATTGCAGCAGCCGGTACCTCAACCATCATCCATAGTTTGAATCCCTTATTATTTAAAAGTCCGTGATCACGCACAATATCTCGAATTCTCACCATTTCCCACGGAACGCGAACAAAGGGAATCATGAGATGAAGATTTGAATATCCTTTATTCCAAATGTTTTGAATAGCATCAAGCTCCATTGAAAAAACTTGCGGGTCAGCAATATATCGCGCGGCTCCACGAAAACCAATCATGGGATTTTCTTCGTGTGGCTCGTATAGTTTGCCTCCTTTGAGGTTTCGATATTCATTTGTTTTAAAGTCCGTAGCCCGATATACAATCGGACGTGGTGAAAAAGACTTTGCAAATTTTTCAAGATTAGAGGTAAGTTTATTGACAAAGAGTTTCTCTTGTTTTTGTTTGATAAATTCACGTGGATGAGTGCCAATTTCAGCAATCATAAATTCTGCTCGAAGAAGTCCAATACCATCGACATCAAGTTTTGCCGTTTTATCAGCAATCTCAGGTTCTGCAAGATTTGCATATACCTTTGTGAGTGTTTTTATATGTGTTTTATCTTCAATTTTGGCTTCTGCAATTTGATCTTTCAGTTTTTGGTCCATAATGCTTCCCTTGAATACTTCTCCGGTCGTTCCATTCACGGAAATGACCATATCATTTTTTATTTTCTTAGTTGCATCTTCAGCGCCGACAACCGCAGGAATACCCAGTTCTCGAGATACAATCGCTGCATGAGAGGTCCGACCACCTTTTTCGGTGACAATAGCTCCCGCTTTTTTCATAGCTGGTACATAATCAGGATTTGTTTGTGGAGCGACCAATATATCACCTTGTTTTATTTTTGAAATTTCTTTTGGAGAATGGATGATTGTTGCATGTCCAACGCCAATCCCGGGAGATGCTGGCGCGCCGGCAACAATAAGGTCATGGCCTTTTCCCGCCATGTGATCGTCTGAGTTGATGATGGTCTCAACAGTCGTAATTGGGCGCGATTGGACAATAAATACGCGTCCCTTTTCAATAGCCCACTCTATGTCTTGTGGAAAGTAGTAATGATTTTCAATATCTTTGACGAGGAGCGCAACTTCACGAATCTCATTTTCAGTTAGTTTCTGTTTCGAACCATCTTTTCTATTGAGTTTAACTTCTTTGTTTCCTCGACCAGAACGTACGAACTTTACATTTTGATATGCTGATTGCTTCTTTACAATCACAATCGTATTTTTGTCTACTTCATAGTGATCTGGTGTGACCATGCCTTGAACAATATATTCTCCAAGTCCATATACTGCTTCAATGACTATTTTCTTTTTATCATTTGTCACGGGATCAATACTAAATGCAATTCCTGATTTATCAGATTGAACCATACGTTGTACCACTGCGGCAAGTCCAACCTTGAAATGATCAAATCCTTTTGTTTGCCGATAATATATCGCCCTAGCAGTAAAAAGTGATGCCCAACATTCTTTAACTTTTTTCAATAAATAAGCATCTCCTTTTATGTTTAAATAGGTTTCCTGCTGACCGGCAAATGACGCATCGGGAAGATCTTCTGCAGTTGCAGACGAACGGACTGCGACCGTTGGCTCATCATACAAATTTTTGAGCTTATTGAATGTATGATGGAAAATGCTAAATCTCTTTTCGATATATTCATTTTCCTTTGAATTGAGCTCCTCGTAAAATTCGACAATTTCATGAGCAAGATTGTGAGGTATTGGCGATTTAATGATCAAATCACGAATATGTTCCGAAGCCTGCTCAATTTCTGTAGAATTCTCATAATTGATGATCGAAAGCGTTTGTTTTATTTTTCCCAGCAAATTTGCTTCCTTTATAAATTGAAAATACGCATGAGAGGTCACAACAAAACCATAGGGAATGGGAAGGTCTGCATTGGTCATTTCTCCTAAATTCGCTCCTTTTCCTCCAACAAGCCCAACATCATCCTTTGATACTTCCTCAAACCATACAATTTTCTTTTTTGTCATATACATTCATCATAAACGATTAAGATAAAAAAGTTCAATAGTAAATTTACAATTTTATGAAACTTTGTTACAATCTTGATATATTCAAATGATTAATATTTATGTAATATGACAACCAAAAGTAAATTTGGATTCACGCTGATTGAGCTTATTGTTGTCATTTCTATTATTGGTCTTCTCGCAACGGTTGGCATTACTTCATATACCAATGTTCAAAAAGCTGCACGAGATAGCAAGCGCATTTCAGATTTTATCGAGCTTGTTGATGCGATGACAGTTTACAATATTGATAATAATTCATATCCGGGTGTGGATGATTATCAAGGAAAACATTTTTCAAGTTCCTGTAGTAGTGATCTTTCGAGTGATCTCCTTTCAAAAGGTTATTTAAATAAAATACCCTCAGATCCTTTGGATAATGCAAACTGTACTGACAACTCTGATACTGCATATTTTTATGGGTTTGATTCTGCTCATTGTTGCGAGGCGAGTTATTGCATTAGCATCAATAAACTAGAAACTCAAGATGCATATGATCAACTTGAGAAAAAGTACTCAAATAGACTTACCGTTTATACCGGTTGTAATGCCAACATTGGTAAAGATTGTACTACAGAGCGTCAATTCCATCTGTGTTTCGTTCCAAACCCGTAGCACGCGATATAAATCTAAATCTAAGCAGTATGAATATTTTAAGTAGTAAAAAAGGATTTACTTTAGTCGAATTAATTGTCGTAATTGGTATAATCGGCGTTTTGTCAACAATTGGCATTGGTTCCTATACCAATGTTCAAAAAACAGCTCGAGATACCAAAAGACGAGCAGACATGCAGGAATTTGTTAAAGCAATTAAATCGTTTCAAATCATTGAAAACCGTGGTCCAAATGAGGATGGATACTGTCAATCAAGTATTGGATCTTCAGGTGTTGATTGTCCGATTAATCCACCGGGAAGTGGCTGGGTACACAGTCGAGTTTGGACAGATCTCGTTGACGGTGGGTATCTAGAATCATTGCCGATTGACCCAATAAATAATGAGACTTATTACTATTACTATGAACCAAATAATCCACCACCAAATACTGGTGGATGGGTTCGAACAAGGCTTGAAAAGACAAATACTTACTTGTATGTTTACTGGGAAGCACGGTAAATGTTATTTATTCTCTTTATCATTTTATGAATAAATTAGTATATCTTGTTACCATATTGGTACTGCTATCAATCGCAGCGTTAATTTTTTTTATAAGGAATGCATCCACGCCTACCCCGACAAAAATCAAAAAACAAGGAAATACTCTGGAGGTACCAATTGATATGATCACCGATGGTGCGCCACCAGATAGTGCAGGAGGACCATAATAATATATTGACACTGGTTGCGAGATCTGATATTATACCTACATAATAGATTTTTACCTTTCTTAAGGGCACTATTGGAAGAACTTCATGCTTTTCCGAACAGCCTTCACTGAGAAA
>PFOB01000018.1:0-9883 GCA_002792315.1 Candidatus Roizmanbacteria bacterium CG_4_10_14_0_2_um_filter_39_13
TATTCATTTTCAAAAGCTCACTCTGAAGAGCTTTCACTCGCTCTGTTTCTTTCACACGCAATGATCGCACACCAGTCAACACCGTCTTTCCCGGTGCAAATGCTGCTAATACTGCAAGAGTTTGTGCTTGATCGGGACATAACTCCATATCAACTTCAATGGGCCTTACCCCATGACCAGTAATAATTACTTCATTGGGAAAATATGAAACTTCATTTCCCATGGAACGCAGCATGTCAAAAAAGGCCTTATCTCCTTGCTGAGTATTTTGTTTCAAATTTTTTAACGTAATCTTTGAGTGAGCCAATGCGGCAAATGCCGCAAAGTAGCATCCCGCTGAATAATCACCCTCAACCATATACTCTTCAAGAGAATACTCTTGATTCGGATAAATATTGTATGAGTGATACTCATCATTTTTTACATTAATACCCCATGCTTTCATCATGTCTATCGTAAGATCAATATATGATCTTGAAATTTGCTCCGTAGAAAGACGGAGTTCCAATCCTCCAATTGCAGGTCCAATCATGAGGAGTGCAGAAACATACTGGCTACTAACGTCTGCTTTCATATCGATTGATCCTTTTTTCAGCGATTTTGAATTGATAAGTATCGGCGGGTACCCATCAATATCTTCATATTGTATATCTGCTCCCAAACTGCAAAGCGCATCAACAAGATCTCCAATTGGTCTCTTATTTAGGCTTGCACTGCCAAAAATGCGTTTTTTTCCAGAAACAAGACTGCACAGTGCGGTAATAAATCGAATGGTAGTACCTGAGTGATTTGTATTAATTTCAAACTCATTATCTTTGACATCATAAATATTTCCGATGACATGAATACTATCTTTACAATGAATGGTTTTTATTCCCAAAGTGTTTAATCCTTCAACCATTGCTTCCGTATCTTCACTCCATAATGGGTTATGAATAATTACGGGATTTTTTGTTAAAGCACCCATTATAAGTGCGCGATTTGTGACACTTTTTGAACCTGGAATTTGGACAATAGATTCTATCGGCTTCTGCAATTGAGTTAGTGCAATGGTATCCATAAATTAGGTCAAAATATAATCGATTCCTTCTCGAACAAATTTCTCACCAATTTCAATATTAAAATCGGCTTCACCAATTCTTGTTAGGAGAGTCCATTTGATTTTTCCCCCCCTATTTTTTTTATCAGTGATGAGCATATCAAATACTGAATCTATTGAGTTTGTTCCTTTGAATCTGACGGGAAGTCCTACTTGAGAAATCGCATCTTCAATCTTCTTGAATTCGCTCTCTTTGATCATGCCTAGTTTCTCAGAGATTTTTGCTTCCGCAATCATGCCAATTGACACCGCTTCTCCGTGAAACAATAGCTCATCCGTATTCATGCTCAAGGATTCAAGAACATGACCGATGGTATGACCAAAGTTCAGGAGTTTCCGTGCGCCAATTTCTTTTTCATCCTCTTGTACAATTTCTGCCTTGATCTCAACAGAACGTGAGATAACCCCGATCAATTCATCGGCACTCATATCAAGAGGAGATTTCCGTGATGCTTCATCAAAATATTCGTTGTCAACGATCAACCCATGCTTCAAGACCTCAGCATATCCCTGAAGAAATGCTCGATCAGGCAATGTCTTAAGTGTGTCAATGTCAATAAGTACTGCCTTTGGTTGCCGAAATGCACCAATGTAATTTTTGAGATGACCCAAATTTATCCCGGTTTTCCCGCCAACACTTGCATCTACCATTCCTTCGAGCGTCGTTGGAATTGAGATATAATCAACTCCGCGAAGATACGTTGCCGCTACGAATCCCGCCATATCAGTGACTACGCCACCGCCAAGAGCAATAACTAATACGTTTCTATCAAGTTTATTATCTGCCATATCTTGCCACATCTTTTCAACGGTTTGCAGGTGCTTATTCTTTTCACCGGCCTCAAAAATATACGTACGGACGGTTTTTTCGGTATGTTCTTGCAATGACTTTTTTACCATGGGGACATAAAGATCAGAGATATTTGAATCAGAGATTACATAAAAGGCTGTGTATTTTTTTACCTCTATATAATCAAAAATAGAATGCAATAATCCAGACTCAATGAAAACAGAATACGTTTGTGGTGAATGTGAAACCACGATATTAATATCTTTCATATTATTTAGTATAAAACGTTCCGCGCTTATACGCACCGACCATCCGATAACGGTGGGTAACTTTTTTTAATATGTTTTCGAATGTCTCTATGCTTCCTTCTGGAATCTCGACGTCAATCCAAAATTGATATTCCCAATCTGAGCCCGGAACCGGTCGAGATTCAATACGTGTCAAATTTCCCTGAGCATCGGAAATTTTCTGAAGCACATTGACGAGGCTTCCTGGTTCATGCTTTACGGTAAAAATGACCGTTAATTTATTTGCATGGTTAATAGTACTATTTTGAATTCTTGAAACAAACACCCATCGCGTCATATTATTTTGATGATTTGCAATATTTTCTTGAATGATTTCTTGATCAGGTTTGACGGATTGCAAACTTGCTATTGCAGCAATATTTTTGTCATTTTTATCAGCAATCAATTTAACAGCTGCAGTAGTACTTTCAATTGGTCGCGCGATAAATGAATGTTTTTGGATAAATTCTGTGCATTGTGCGAGTGCTTGGGGGTGAGAGTAAACCTCTTTCACATCTTCAATTTTGGTTCCTTTTGGACCAATTAAGTGGAGTCGAATATTCATTGTTGCCTCGCCAATAATAAAAAGCTTGGTATTAAAAATCATGTCAACATTGGTATGAACTGAACTGCTTGATGAATTTTCAATGCCCAGAATTCCAATTGCGTCCTTGTTTTTCAATACCGCTTCTCCCACATGCTCAAAGCTCGATACTGAGATTCGTGTCTGATCTGAAAACTCTTTTTTTGCCAATATCTCGCTGTATGACCCCGTCGGTCCAAGATAATAAATATTCATGATTTCAAGTGATTCGTAACTGATTTGTATGCGTTGTTAAATTTCTTAAATTCCTCTTGAGCATACGGATTGTAATGATATATGTCTTCAAAAAGCTCCATAGAGTCATTGTTCAAAACTTCCATCATATCAAACATTCTCGAGGCAGATTCTGTATCGATCAAGCTTCTCTTAATATCAAGTTGATGAAGGACACCACCAAGTAAGTGGGACAAAAATTGAAACTGTGCTGTCTTTCGATCATGCGCTTCAGGTGACATTTCGATAACTTTGAGTATCGTTTTGAAGGCTTCGTAAATCGGATCGTAATTCATTTTATTAATTTGCAAAGGATACATGACTATGGTGAGCTTCGATAAATCATGCTCCACCTTTTCATATGACGATGACCCAAACATTGGATGTGTGGAGATGATTGAAGTATGTTTTGGCAAAAACTCCTTCATCAATCGTGCGGGAAACACATTTACTGAACAAACATCCATAACAATTGATTCTTGGTGAATGTGATCAGCGATTTTTGATAATACTTCTGGAAGCGATCGAATTGGAACTGCGGGAATAATCAAATCAGACGATACAACTTGTTTAAATGACATAACGCGTTTATCTTGATGACTCTGTGATGAAATCCGAATTTCTGCATTTGGAAATACAACTGGTAGTACCTGATCTGCAAAAAATGACCCAAATCTTCCATATCCGATGATGCCGATTGATGAAACAGTATTATTCATGGTTCTTCTCAATTTCCAACGCATGTTCATGTATGCTATTCCATATTTGTTTGATCAAAACATTGGATAAGCCAAGTACCGTTCCCGCCTCTAATCGATCCTCTAAAAGAGCCCGCCACCTCTTCTTGTCAAATGGAGCAATGCCCTGATCTTTTTTAATCACTCCGATTTTCGCTACACAACGCATTCGTTGTGCAAGGAGATCAATAATTGAATGGTCGATCGAATCAATCTGTTTTCTGTATTTATTTAAATCATCCATATCATGGGTATATTTATAATTTCTTTAATTATTACTCTAAAGTAATGCGTTCTGTGGAATCAGGTGAATCCGGTTTTTTTGGTGGCATAAGATCTCGAAAGGTTGACAAAACTGATACTAACTCTCTCAACTCTTTTACGGTGATGTGCTGATCAGTATCAGTTTTTGAGGTGCCGACTTCAATTAGTACGCCATCATAGAGAAAATCACTACCACTTATTTTCATGCGCATTGCCTCGGTGACTGCACCAACAATATGTGATCGTAATTTTGGGCCGTAGGAATGACTTGGATCAAAGAACATTTTAGCGCCAGGTGTTGAACTCTTTACGCGTCGTGCAATATTATGCACAACTGCATTTCGAAAATCTCCTTTTCCTGGGACATCAACCCCACGATGAATAAGAACAATGTCATGCTCTAGATCACCAACGTATTTTGCAAGTCCTGACCAGGTTTTTTCCATTGTCGTCTTTCCTTTGTAATCCAAATGATCTGCAGATTGAAGATGATCGCCAATCCATTTTCCATTTTTTATTCCCACATGCCATCCGTTTCTGCGTGCAAATACTGCGGTTTGCTCAATGTGCCATCCCAGTTGATTAACCGAAGGATTCCAAGGTAAAAACATTCCACTGGGGAGTCTCTTCTCAAAAGAAGGAAGTTGAATAATTGGATTCATTATTTCAGTTGCAATAAGCATTCCGGTGCGTTTCATTATTTTTTCAGAAAGGATTGCGCTGGGAATTATTTGCATATCTGCAATTGTCCCCCCTTCAATCAATGTTTTAATGTTGTTTTGATAAATCTCATAATCAATTCCCATGCCTTCTCCTGAAGAATCAAGGTCACTTCTTGATTTCAGACCCACAATCCGGGTTCCGGCCACAGCCTTCTGCTTTTTCCCTGACCGATTTACTACTGAAATTTCAGCAATCTCAAGAATTTCCGGTATATTTTCATTATCAACTGAGCATGGCCCAGCAATGATCGTGAGTTTTGGATTATTCATAGTTTAAATTAATTGACTCGTCCCAAAAAAAAGCCCGCCTATTCTGGCGGGTGGGTTTCCGTTGTTTCGTTGTTTTAGTCACAACTTCCCACGCCGCTTGAAGCGGTAAAGTAAAAATATCGTCCAAAGGACGATCGTCCTGTGGACGAAAAGAAAAAACTGTGGGTAATTGCTTTAGACATACGATACATTTTAGCAAATATGGGCCAGTTGTCAAATAAAGGCACATGAAATATATCAAAGAAGAAGGATTACTCCCAGACCCAAAATCATCATTCCAACTCCAGCAAACACATAGGGAACAATATTAAGTCCACTGACCGGAGGTGGCGGAGTGATTGTTGGTTCGTCAATAATTCCTGTTTCCTCTGGTGTTGGCGTCGTAACCATCACGGTAACTGATGGGTTAATCGAAGGGGTTAATGTGCCAGAAGGTGTAGCCTCGACTGAATCTCCGAGCACCTGCTCTCCACTTTTTATCAGGGTAAATCGGCGACTGAGCTGTACCACTTTTCCCGTCTTATCTTTGGTCGTGGCAGTTAGCGTATACGTTCCTGGTGAAATTTTTTTATTGACCGGAACATCCCATTCTCCCTGCTGATTCACCTGAACACGTATAGAAAATACTGGTTGAGCGTTAATATTAACCCTGACATATTCGCCAGGAATTCCATATCCTTTGATGAGCGGAGTAGTTCCGGGAACCACCGCATTTTGCTTTGGATACCGAATCGTAACTTGAGCACTCGTTATATTCGAATTGGATGATATCTTGGAATCTTGAACAGCAAGAACATCCGAATCAGAAATAAATGAATAGTTATTTCCGAGAACAATTGATTCCGGTAAGGGTCTTGAGCGCTCAAAGGTACTCCGAACCATTGATCGTTGGGTATCATTGAAAAGTTGAAGCGTTATGGGATCATTTTCACCAATATTTACCGCGTTTGATGAATCTTTATTTATTAAGTACTGTAAGGGGATGAGCCACTCACCGGTTGAACCACTTACTGCAATGAGCGGGTGAGCATTCCCCACAATAAGCATGGCAAGAATTTTGTCCGCAGGTTCATTGTTTGAATAGTAAACTGATCCGTACATCGGAGAAAAAATGGTAGCTTGCGCCGAATCCTCAAGAGTATCTGCACTAAAGGTATCAGTTCCTTCTGATTGAATTACCTCATTGTTACTAATAATTTTATAGTAATACTTTGCTGAAGGATCAAGGTTGCGAAATATGGCAAAATGGTAAATTCTCTGTTCCTTTTCTCCGTCTGAATCTCTCTCATCAAATGCGATCGAGTCAAGGTTATTGGGGTTTTTCCCGTACAATAGCCATCCTTCATCTGCGGTGTCAACTTCCCAAAATACCCCAAATTGTTTTGGTGACATATTTACAATTTGATGATCAAGAAGTGCACGCTTGGATGCGCGTGTGGGTGCAGAATCCTGTGTAAAGAGAAACAAACCTAGTGCAATAACAATTACACCTGCAACACTCGAGAGCATTTTAACGGCATTAAAACGAGATTTCGTATATAAATCTGAATACATTATGGTTGCTTCTGCTTTAATATTTCTAATATGTCTGTATTTACATTATAGTCGAGAGAATATGATTCGATCTGAGTATCTGTTGGCGTTTCTTCTTTTATTGCTTTTAATTCCAACATCACCCATGCTACTACCGTGAGAAATATAGTGATCGCAATGATGAGGAGATCTTTTTGTTTCATAAGTAATATGTCCGAACTAAAAGATTAATTACCATATTTTCATTTGTACTATCTGTTGAAAGACTAATCGAGTCATACGTTTTCAAACGTCTTTGATCAATTAGGTGATTAAGAAATTGAGTAATTTGCGAAATTGATGCTGTGCCTTCAATGGTAATGGTAAATGACAACAAATCTGGTTGTTTCGAAGAGCTTCCTGCTTCATTCCCTGCACCTGCGCTATTTTCACTCATACCATCTCCTGTTATCGCTTCAACATCAATAGCATTAGCTACATCTTCGCCAATATTTTCAATAGTTCCCCCCATATTTGATCCTGGATCTGATCCAGAATTTCCTTTCAAATCTATACTTTCAATGGTCAGAGATTTCACGATAAGACCTGAGTCTGATGCAGTTTTTGAGATTTCATCAACTACTTTTGCAAGCTCTGGGGTTGATGGAACTGCCTCATCAAGTACTGATAAGCTATCGCGATATTCTTCCATCAATGATTGATAATTTACGATCTGAAGAATTACCTCTTCTGATTTTTTATTTTGGAGACGAAGACCCTGAAGTTCTTTTTGCAAACGAAAGGCTGTTGATAAATTTGGTTGAATGGCAAAAATTATAAAAAATGAAAACGCCAAAAAAAAGAAGATATGATACGAATAGTTTTGTATTTTTTTGTCTTTGAGCAATTCAAGAAGTTTTTCTTTATTCATATTACAAAGTAAACTCAGAAAGGTTCATATTGAAAATAAATCCCTCTTCACTTTTTTCAATATTGCTTAAATCTATTTTTTTAAATCTCTTTTCTGTTTGAAGATCATCATACAGCGTTTTTACTGGATCGATCAATTCTGAAACCCCTTGAAGAACAACGCCGTCACCGGAGAGTTGAAAACTTGAAAGTCGAATTTCTTGGGGAAGCTTATTGGAGATATAATTATATTCTGACTGAAATGACTCTTGTTTATCAAGAAGTATCGTTACTTGTTTCATTTTTGCATCAACTTCTTGCACGCGACTCAACAAATCTTTCGTTGCTACGATAATAGACTGTTTCTGATCAGCCTTTTCTTGTAGATCGACAATGTCTTGATCTACTTTAAATCGGAAAAAAAAGACACAAATCGCGACAAACTGAGTTATGACCAATATGTATCGAAGGTAATGAAAGGCAAAATAAATGATCTTATCTGTCCTATTTTTCTCAGGTGCTGGAAACAAATTGATCAAGTATTTCATGATGTTTTCTTCATCAATCTACTAACATTTTGCTTAAGTCTACTTGCTTTATTACCGTGAATCACATTTCTTTTTGCCGCCTTGTCAATGAGAGAGTACGCATTTGAAACAAACTCATTTTTCTTTGTTTTTACTCCTTTTCTTGCGGTACGAATAACATCATCAACTTTCTTCATATACGTTGCATTCTCCTCAGTTCGGCGCACGTCCTGTTTCATTTGTTTTATTGCTGATTTTATATTTGGCATATTTTTTTGTTCTTGTCACCTCCTTTCATTGTACTAGAATCCCCACCATAAAGTGAAGACCTAAAACTATTAATGTAAGAACCTATTATATAGGGAAAGCTCTATAGATCAAATGATGTTTCGAGGAGTCGTTCACCATAACTTCCGGAAAACTTGAATACACCATTTATCGGTCCGTTGATTTCATGATACCGACACACACCTGAAGAACAGGTGCCAAAAGTGACTTCCTCTTCGGCATTTGAAGATCCATTGACTTCAATTTTTCCAAAAACCCCTTCAATGCTTCCACTTTTGGTTTCATACGATAGTTCATACTCTATCTCCTTGGTACCTGCTGGGATGCCAGACAGTCTGATAGTAGCCTCTGTATTCCCTTCTATACTTGCTTTTACCGATGAATCTACTGTCGGGATTACCTCCGTAGGCTTTTCAAAAACAGAATCCTTTTTTTCTGCACTTTGACCTGATGGTTTTACCTTCATATAGAAATAAAGGCCAACTACAATCAGCACAAAGATAATGACGCCAAAAATAATATATTGTTGTTGAGGTTGTTTCATGGTAATTACTTTCAAATAATTAATAATGCTTTTGTGCTATATATTTTTCATGATGTGCGAAATGAGTTCGGTTGATGCAATCCGCGTCTGTTTCATGGTGTCTCGATCGCGAATGGTTACAGTATGCTCAACAAGCGATTCATAGTCAATAGTTACACAAAATGGCGTCCCCGCTTCATCTTGATATTTATATCGCTTTCCAATATTTCCTCGGTCATCCCAGTATGTATGAAAGTGTTTACTGAGTAATTCAAAAACTTTTTCGGCTTTAGAGACAAGTTCGGGTTTATTTGAAACCAGTGGGAAAACAGCAACGGAATATGGCGCGATTGCAGGATTTATTTGTAACATTACCCTTTCCGCTTCTTCACGATATGAGTCGCACAGCACCATGAACATTAATCGATTAATCCCAACCGCAGGCTCAATAACATGAGGAATAAATTTCTTTTGGGTGTGGGGGTCGGTATATTGAAGATCTGTTCCAGAATATTTCATCTGTTGTTTTAAGTCGTAATCTGTTCGATAAGCGACTCCCCACAACTCTTTCCATCCAAAGGGAAATCGGTAATCAAGATCGTAGGTATCTTTACTATAATGGCTGCGCTCAGCATCAGTATGCCTTCTCCATCGAAGATTTTTTTCATTAATGCCAAGATCCTCGACAACAAACTTCCACATTGCATCCTGCCACATTTTTAACATTTCTTTTGGATCTTCTTTTTCAGGATCAAAAAAATACTCTATCTCTCCTTGCTCAAACTCAAAGGTACGAAAAATATACTGCCCAAGCGTGATTTCATTACGAAAACTTTTCCCGATTTGGCCTATCCCAAAAGGAAGCTTCACGCGGGTACTATCCAGTACATTTTTGAAGTTGGTAAAAATACCTTGTGCCGTTTCTCCACGAAGATATACAGTATCCTTTTCTCCTTCGAGCGATCCTAAATGTGTTTTCATCAGGAGATCAAATTGTTTCGTTTCTGAGACGGGATTTCCTTCAGGACTCATGAGTTTGTTTTTTTTGACGAATGTCGATAGCTCGTCGACTTTCATATTTTCTACAACCAGATTTTTAAATTCATCTTTTCCCTTCAGCCACGCTTCCACCAAATGG
>PFOB01000018.1:9902-16221 GCA_002792315.1 Candidatus Roizmanbacteria bacterium CG_4_10_14_0_2_um_filter_39_13
GAGTCACGGTGTCTTCGACGACCGCATCTGCAAAACTTCCCACATGTCCTGATGCTTCCCACGTTTTGGGATGAAGAATAATCTGAGAATCAAGACCTACCATATCTTTTCGCGTTCGAATAAAGCGTTTCCACCAGAGCTCTTTAATGTTCCTCAGGAGCTCAACGCCGAGCGGACCATAATCATATCCATTTGCAAGACCGCCATAAATATCAGAAGTGGGGAAAATGAATCCACGCCGTTTTGTCAGTGAAACGATTTTGTCCATAAGTGTATCAATGAGATAGTAACGCCTTAATGCATTTCTCTATGCTGCAAGGCAATAAATTACATTATAACACGTGGCGTGGAAGTCTTTTTTCCATATGATTTTCGGCAGTCAGAATAAGCTCTGAAAGAGACAGATTGCGATCGACGTACCCAAGAATTTCAAGTAATTTTTGAATATTTATTTTCAATACATTCTGGTGATCAGTTTTTTTACTCAACTGTATAAAGAATTGTTGGATTCTCTCAAAAACTTCCTCGTCTTCTTGTGCTTCCGGCATAAGTCCATCAATAATTGAGAGAAATAGGTAAATATGATCAATATACTTTTCAGTCCGGAGTGAGAGAAATCCTGAAATAAGCTCAGATGATTGGAGATAGTACATTTCTTTTGACTCCCGGATTTGTGCCCTGATGAGGTTTCCTGTTTGGATATGTGCCGCTCGCTTTGAAGTAATTTTCCTCACGCCTTTGACCATTAAAGTCATTTTGCCATTCTCTTTTGTAAAAACGGTTACTATTACATCTTTTTCTAATAGATTTCTTCGTTTCAGAACAAACCCACTTATTTTTTGTAGCCTGTTCATAGTTTATTTCTTCAGGCAACAATCACTACTCTAATACCGTATCTTCAGTAAATAATGCTGAAGATTGCTTTTTGCCATCAATTTCTACGGTAAGCGTCTGTTTTTGCACACCTGGTTGTTTTTGAATATACAACTTGTACCCATCTTTTTGAATTGAACTTGGTAGTTCGTACTTTATCTTTACGGTAGCCGCTCCCTTTGGATCAACGGTCATAAACCCTTCAAAAACCGTCTTATCAAGTTCCTCATAAGTTTTCGTATCAGTTTTTGATCCTTGGAAAGATACGAGTTTAGAATCTTTTGGTACATAAAAACGTATCCAGTTTCGAAGCGTTGCATTGAGGCATAATCCCCCTCGTTCAAGATTACAATCTGATGCTGGATGTGGATTTTTGAATTTCATGGTGACTTCACGTATCACTTTTCCCGCTTCAAATGTTGTCGTTGAGATCAATTCCTCGTCGATAAACAAATTAGACTTTGCACCAGCAAAATTGACATTATTCACATGAAGATAATCTCCCTCTACTTCTATAATTCTTCCGGCGTAGTTCATGCGTTGTACTGCTGTCTGAGCATCTTTGTCGGTAAAATAGAGCAATATATGCTTTTCATCGAGATTTTGAAACATGGTCTGTGCAAGTTGTCCCCAATATTTTGATGGTGAGAATCCAACCGCTTTATAAAAGAGTTCAAGCATCAGATTGCCCAATATTCTTTTTCTATCTACCTTTACATAATTCACCGGACGATCTACGATATCAAACAATGAATAAATAACTTGTGGACAATCGCATCGTGCATCAGTTTCTGCAGAAAAATTGAGACCATTTACCTGAGTGTCACCAAAGATTCTCAACATATCTACGAGAACTTTTGAATCCATAGCGATGATTCCGTCATAATCAACTTTTCTTCCTGATTTTTGATAGAGAGAATCAAAAAGTTTGACTGATTTGACAAAGTCTGGTGAAATGTTTGAGTCTCGAAGATAGAATTTAGTGACATTTTTATGATATTCAAGAATCTCCTTTGGTGCTGCAGGATGTACCGCAATCGAATTATCAAGATCATAAATATCGCTTGAATCTTTGATAGAGATTTTGCCTTTGTTAATATTAAATACCGCAAAGAAGGTGTAAAATCCTCCGGTCGCTCGTCGTTCTGCAGTATTTTGAAAAAGAATTAAGTAGTTTTTTTCTTCCTCAGCACCAAGTATTTGTGGCAGTTGTTTAAGCAATGGTTTTGCATCTACAAACAAAGAGGCCATCCCCTGAAATTGGTCTTTACCTTGAATGATTTGGGCACGAACTTCTGTTTCTCCAATTTTTTCTGGATACCGATCGGGGTCAATTTGTTCTATGCGTTTCTCGGCTTCTTCAATATTTTTAGCAACAGAATCGATGCTTTCAAGCATCTTGTCAAGAGTTAAGACAGCTGTTTGAAGTCGTTCTTCTGCACTTTTGTCATAAAAATTCTGCTCACCTTGCTTGAATCCAATCAGATCTGCATACGGATAGATTGCTTCAACCGATTCATCCACGGCTTTGATTACATATCTCCCGGCTTCAACGCCATTTTTAAAATCCGCAACATATGGAATAAAGGTCGCCCAATACACCGATTGTGATTCTTTTTCAAATGCTGCATATTTTTCTACCAGTGTATTTACTCGTGCATCAATTAGGTCAATATCATTGAGTTTGATATCAGCTTGAAGTTTTTTTGCCTCATCGGCAACTTCCATTCCCTTTGCTTTGATCTTCATTGCTGGCGCATAAGCGAAAATATACCCAAGCACGGCAAGAATAACGATGAGCACTGCAAAAACACCACCAGCAATAAGCCACGGCTTTTTATTGAATTTAAATTGAAATTTCTTCATGGATTTATTTTCATTACTATCTTTTGGATTTATTGGTCGCAATATATTTTTCATATTTTATTGTCAAAATTAAAACCTTCTCATTAAATTAATCAGAGAATATGTTAATTGTAATTGGTCTATCTATAAATTCAATCTAAGATCATACCGCTCCCTTTCCCGTAAGCATGATGAGGGGTGTTTTCGCGATGATGATGAGATCATTTATCAGTGATATTTGTTCGACATACCTTGCATCGATCACGATTCTTTCATCGAAATTTATTTCAGATCTACCCGATACCTGCCAAAGACCGGTAATTCCCGGCTTGACCGAAAGCACCTTGGTAACAAGCTTTTTTGCATGAGGATATTCTTCTTGCTGATTTTCAAGCTCATCAGGATAATATGCGCGTGGACCGACCAAACTCATATCACCGTTTAAAACATTTAAAATTTGCGGAAGTTCATCAAGGGAGTGCTTTCTAATAAACTTTCCAATGGGAGTAATGCGTGGATCATTTTGCAATTTATAACTTCCTTTTTTATATTCTTTGTAAAGTTCCTTTAATCTTGGGTCCGTTCGCAGAAGTTCGTGCGCATTTTGCACCATTGAACGAAATTTATACATCTTAAATCTTCCCCCATGTTGACCTATTCGTTCGGGCACATCAGCAAATATTGGACCTTTTGAAGATATTCGTATAAATATTCCGATCACAATGGCCGGAACGCCAAATATTACCACCAAAACAAGAGAAAGGAGCACGTCTATCACGCGCTTGGTAAAGCGTTGATATATCGGGCCAGATATCAAAGAAGTTCTTTCTTGCATGTGGTTTGATAATAATTTTAGGTTAGCTTTTCATTTTCCGTCCCTTGAAATCCTTCAACAATTTTTTTTATCTGTTGTACTGCCGATTTACGTGCAACAAGAAGCACATCTTCGGTATTTACTACCAAAAGATCGTCAAGCTCTACACCAACAATCATTTTTTTGTCATCATAATTGTATACCAAGCTATCTTGTGAATTTTCAAGAAGTACGCGCCCTTTTGTAATATTGTCTCCTCTATGGTGTTCTAATGCCTCTTTTAATGCTTCCCACGCACCAACATCACTCCATCCAATATCTTCATCCACCACAAATGCCGATTTGGTATCGATTTTCTCAAGTACCGCATTGTCAAAACTGACTTCTGGCATTTCTTTATAGTGCTTTTTCAAATTCTTCTTAAATTCTGTGGATGATTTTGATGCAATAATTTTTTCTGCTGTTTCATATATCTCAGTAGAGTGTTTTTTGAATAAAGAGTAAATGTACTGAGGAGTTGATACAAAATATCCCAAGTTCCAACAATACTTCTTACTATGAAAAAAGGTCTCTGCAGTTTTAGCATCCGGTCGATATTTAAATGCAGCAAATGAACTAAGGTTGGTATCTGCAGTTCTCGCAGCTTTGCTTCCTATCTGGATCCACCCAAGATTTTCAGAGGCAAAACGCGGCTTTTGACCGATAAAAACAATGCAATTTTCTTTTTTTGCAACGAATGCACCGACATCCATGATGATTTTTTTGAAAAGCTCAATTTTTTTTACCAAATGGTCACTCCACAATATTATGACGGGTTCGTGGGGAAATCGCTGTGCAAGGTACCCCATAATCAGACCTACTGCTGGACCAACGTCACGTTTTGCGGGCTCAGCAATAATATTTTCACGAGGAATAAATGGCAGTTGATCTTGAACCATATTCACATATTGCTCGCCGGTTGAGATAAATATATCTTCAGCAGAAAATTCTGGCAAAAGCCGCTCTGCTGCAAGTTGTAACGTAGATTTATTGCCGACTACTTTTTCAAATTGTTTTGGTGATTTTTTTCGAGAAAGTGGCCACAAACGGGTTCCTACTCCACCGGCAAATATTACTGCTTTCATAAAAGCTCATCTGTAATGAGTAATTTGGTTTTTTTTATAAATAGTTCTTTCGAAAATTTCTTCAAAAACGTCTGACTATCACCTAGATTGTACTTTCTACGCTCAAATTGTGCAACTGCATCTCCGAGAGATTGCGATGATTGTTGAGAAAAAAATAATCCCGTTTTGCCTTTTACAACGGTCTCTAAAGAACCGCCTTTTCCATATGCAATCACTGGACAACCAAAAAATTGGGCTTCAAGTGCCACATATCCAAAATCTTCCTCTTGTGGCATGATCAAGGCTTGGGAATCTGCGTACAATTGTCCCAACTCAGCATCAGTTGCATGCTGAATGAAATGAATATTTTCTCCGGCAATGCTCTTCAGCTTTGTGAATTGCGTGCCGGTTCCAACGATAATCAATCGTTTTTTGGGGAATCTTCGAAAAGTTTCAATCACAAGATCTACTTTTTTATACGGCTCAAGTCGTGATACTACGAGGAAATAATCATTTGAGAGTATGCGTGATCGATTACTATTTTTAGACTTTATATTTCTCCAATATTCATAATCAAATGGTGGATAGAGCACTTCTGACTCTCGATGGTAATAGGTCTTGCATCGATCAGCAACTGCCTTCGAGATGGAGATGATCTTGTCCGGTCGTTGCGACGCGACAAAATCCCATTTTTTCAGATGATTAATAAAAGGTCTTACAAATAATTCTGTCATTTCAGCTTTCCCAAATGTCATTCCTCCCAAGGCGGGAATCTCTTTCATGTAGTTTTTTTCCTGTGACCACAACCACCGTGTAGGAGTGAGCAATATGCAGATGTGTTTTGTCCCTGGATGGGTAATTACTGACTTTGCAAATGAAGAACTCACAGATATGACGAGATCATATCCTCTCAGATCAATATTCTCAAAAGCTGATGGGTAAAGAGGAAGCGAAAGGATGCGTTTGGTTTTGATATACGACGGAAGATTTTGAATGAATGAAGTATGAATCTTTGGAAGAATAGTAACCCATGGCGCCTTCTCTCTATTCACATAACTCGTATACCACTGAGCTTCAGGAAACATCTCATGAAGTACGAGAAGCATCCGCTCAACGCCACCCCATGAATCCATCCAATCATAAACGATTGCAATGCGTCTCTGTCTCATAAGAGTATTATAACGAACAAACAAGAGACAGCTTGTGATTCTACAATTTGCTGTTCATCACCGTTGAACCCACGCCAATATTCATTTCAAATAAACAGCCGATACTACATCGATGACTTTGCATAAATCTTCTTGATTTCATTGACTAATATCACATCTTATAGTATATTCTCTCCATGAACGAACAACCATCCAGATTCTCTACAAGAATAAGCATCCCCGGTACTCCTGTAACGACCGGAAGAATCGCTCGCGCCATTCATGCAATTGAATCGCCGAGAGCAGCAGAGAATTTCATCATCCCTAATGGTCTCACTGCACGGAGAGATGATGAGTATATCTATTATGATGTTCTCGACGCTGATTATTTTCAACCGTGGTTTAGTGGCGCAGTGCTCGGAAGACATCCCCAAACAAATAAGCGGAAAGATAATCATTTTAAGCATATTTGCCAATTCATACGGCTAGTTAACTGACTATAAGATCTTCAATTAGTTTGGTTCTCCGGTGTAACT
>PFOB01000009.1 GCA_002792315.1 Candidatus Roizmanbacteria bacterium CG_4_10_14_0_2_um_filter_39_13
TAACTTCGAATATCATGTTCAGGCTTTGGTTCATAAAAGAGCGCAGCCTTCCTCATAACATCCACTGTCTTTTCAGGATATTTTCCCGATGCCGTTTCTCCAGAAAGCATAATCGCGTCAGTATGATCATATATTGCATTTGCAACGTCAGAAACTTCTGCGCGAGTCGGTAAGGGGTTACTAATCATTGATTGAAGCATTTGCGTTGCGGTAATGACAAATTTTCCTGCAATAAGACATTTTCTTATCATCATTTTTTGATAGAATGGCACCTGTTCAATGGGAATTTCTACGCCAAGATCACCACGTGCAACCATTATACCGTCGGTTGCATCGATTATTTTATCGATATTATCAAGCGATTTTTGGGTTTCAATTTTTGATATTACAAGACCGGAAACGCCATATTTCTTTGCTTCTTTGCGGAGTGTTTGTATATCGGAAGGAGATCTCACGAAAGAAAGGGCTATGAAATCAACTTCGTGTTTTGCAGCAAGTTTCAGTCCCTCAAGATCACGATCGATGAGAGATGACAGGGGAATCTGTGCACCTGGAATATTTAATGATTTATTATTCAACAGTATCCCATCGGTGTGAGATTTCAAGAAATAATCTTTTCCTTTTTTCACTACTTCAAATGAAAACATGCCATCATCAGCAACAAGAACTTGTCCATGTTTCAAGTGTTCAATAATTTCTGGGTGTGTGATCGAAAGACCTTTCACTCCTTTTTTTTTGTACAATGCAGGTCCAAATATAACTTCTTCATCGATCTTAAGGGATAGTTTTTCAAACGGCATAGTGATTCGAATCTCAGGTCCGGCAAGATCAATAAGTGTGCCTATCGGAACGCCAAGTTCATGTGCAATCGAATTAACGAGCGTTATCCGACTGGCATGCCATTCTACCGTATTATGTTTAAAATTGAATCGAAAAACATTGACTCCTTTATTAATAAGTGAGGTTATTTTTTCCTTGGAATCACAAGCGGGACCAATCGTTGCGATAATTTTAGTTAATTTATTCATAAAGAAGTATTATATCGAGTATTCCGATGAGAAGCAATACAGGACACTGCTTTCTTCAACATTGATATGGTAGTCGTACTTCTTTCTAAAATCACGTTCCTTCGTTCCAGCTGTTGAGGTATTTGACCTGTTCTTTTGTCAAAGTATCGATCTGAATTCCCCGGCTTTTGAGCTTAAGACGTGCAATTTCAGTATCAATTTTTGCCGGAAGCGAATATACCTTGTGCTCAAGTTTATTTTTATTTTTCCAGATGTATTCAGCTGCCAATGCTTGACCTGCAAAACTGGTGTCCATAACCGATGCAGGGTGTCCATCTGCTGCGGCAAGGTTCACGAGTCGTCCCTCTCCAACGAGGTAGACGATCTTTTTTCCGATCAAATACTCATCGACCATTGGTCGCACTCTTCGTACTTTTTGAGACATTTTTTCAAGTGCTTTTTTGTTGATTTCGACATCAAAATGTCCTGATTGTGCAAGAATGATGCCATCTTTCGCAACCTTCAAATGACGTCCATCGATCACGTGTTTATCTCCAGTAGCAGATACGGCAAAATCAGCTATCTTAATAGCTTGAGATAGTGTCATAACTTGATATCCATCCATCACTGCTTCGAGTGCTTTGATCGGATCGACCTCGCACACGACAACAAGCGCTCCCATTCCGCGTGCTCTCATGGCAATACCGCGCCCACACCATCCATAGCCACATACGACAAACACACTTCCTGCAATAAGCTTATTTGTTGATCGCATAAGTGCATCAATCGTTGATTGACCGGTCCCATATCGATTATCAAACAGATGTTTGGTCAAATTATCATTTACTGCCAAAACGGGGATTTTTAGGGCAGCATCTTTTTCCATTGCTTTGAGTCTGATAACGCCGGTTGTTGTCTCCTCAGTTGAGCCAGTAACTTCTGATAACTGTTTTATTCGTTCAGAATGCAAGATACTTACTAAGTCAGCACCATCATCCATGGTTTGATTTGGATGAACATCAAGAACTTGGTTTAAGTGCTGGTAATATGTTTTGTTATTTTCACCTTTGATCGCAAAAACAGGGATTTTAAAATCCTTGACGAGTGAAGCCGCAACCTCATCATTAGTCGATAGGGGATTGCTGGCACAAAGATACACATCAGCTCCTCCTGCCTTCAAAGTAATCATAAGGTTTGCTGTTTCTGAGGTAACATGAAGACAAGCTGATAGCTTTACTCCTTTCAGTGATTTATTTTTTTTAAATCGTTCCCGAATCTGCCTTAGAACGGGCATGTCTTTTTCTGCCCATTCAATGCGGTTTTTTCCACTTGCAGCAAGAGATACATCTTTGATATCGTATTTCATTTTCATTTTATAAAATAATAATTATTTACTGACGGATAATGATACTGCTCGAGATAAAACATCTGCTGAGCTTGGTGAATGATTCACTGTTCCCACATGGTTTATTGCAAAGCTCGCCAAGGCATTTCCCATCTTGAGCGAATCTTCAAGAGCCAACCCTTCAAGAAGTCCACCAATGAAACCTCCGCGCCATGCATCTCCGGCGCCGGTTGGATCGATAATTGAGTCGATAGCACATCCTCCAACGGTGAGATCTTCCGCTGCAGATTGGAAATGAATCCCCTGTGCACCAAGTGTTGTAATGAGTCCTGAGTCTTTCGAAATAATATCCAAGAGTGGTTTTTTTAATCGCCGCTCAATCTGTGCTATTTCATAGTCATTTCCCACAATATATGTGGCGGATCGAATACCCGCCTCAAGATCTTTATCTGAGATGAAAGTGAGAGACATTCCTGGGTCATAAAGATATGCGATGTTTTTTTCAATACAATAATTTTGCACATGGAGAAACGCCTCCGAGTGATTTGCCGAAATGACAAACAGGGGAGCACCTTTTGAATATTTGTCAAAGTTGATATCTTTTCCTCGTACTCCTGCGCCGTAATAATACCCCCAAATTTGATTATCGGCCTGATCGGTCATCACTTTTCCCGTCGAGGTATAGAGCGTGTTGTCAATAATCGAGCTGGAAAAATCTATTTTTTTTTCAGCAAACATACGAGTAATGGCATCATGATCTTTGCCCATTGCTCCAAGCACCGAAACCTTTGCAGAAGTGCTTATAGATATGTTGTAGGCAATATTTGTAGCAGTTCCACCGAGGTGTTTTGCCAGTTTATCAACGACAAATGAGACATTGATTTGATGAAGTTTTTCTGGATGAAAGTGATCCTTGAACATTCCAGGGAAATCCATGATTTCATCGTATGCAATTGATCCGGTGACAACTGCAGAGGAAAATGAAGGTTGTTTCATGATTGATGAATAAAAATCAAAATACTATTATACACGTTATTGAGAAAGATCCTTAATTCCTTGCAGGGCAACTTCGTTCGTTGGCTCCAGTTCAAGTGTTTTTCTAAATGCTTGAAGTGCCTGTTCATTATTTCCCTCACTTCGATATACGACTGCAAGATTTGCATAGAGTTGAGGGTTGTCTGGGTACACTTCAATTGCTTTTAATGTATATTTTTCTGCTGTTTCAAAGTCTTGTTGCTCAAAATGTATGGCCGCAATATTTTGATATGATTGCCACAATGCAGGATTGAGTTCTGCCGCTTTCAGATAATATTTTTCCGCTTCTTCAACTTTTCCGGCTTGTCGAAATATATTTGCAAGATTGTGATGCGCATCCGGATATCCAGGGCTTAATTCAATAGCACGACTAAATTCCTCCGCTGCTTTTTGGAGATTCCCGTTGCGGGCATAGTAATCCCCAAGATTGTTGTGGGTTTTTGGATCTGAAGGAGAAGCCTTTCCCGTTGCAATCCACAATTTGTCTTCATTTTGCCAGTCAATATTACGGACAATGGTACGCACTGAAAAAGACAAGAGAAGAACAGTGAAAATAATATACCCAACCGTTTGATATATTTTACTGTCAATGAGTTTGTAGAGAAGCACCGACAATGCAAAATAAAGACCAATAGAACCTAAATAAGAATATCTTTCTGCAACAATCCATGACAAACCGAATGGGTTTAAGGTTGGGAGCAATGTAATAATGAAAAAACAGAGCCAAAAGAAAACAGATTTATTTTTGCGATAGCTGACAATTACAACGCCAAAAAAAAGCAATGTCAGGCTTAGCAAAAATAAAAACTGAATCAGTGGAAAGCGGAATTCTGATTGATAGAGAGTGAGGTGTCGTGGCCAAATAAATAATTTGAGATACGTGCCGAGTGCACTGGGTATTTGGTAGAAAGGATTTTCAATCGATACTTTTGCCGACACGCCCTGTGATACTGCCAAGTATTCGATTCGTTCTTGAATTCGGGTGAGAATAATCAGACCCCATATAAATGACACCGTAAAATATGAGCTTAAAATGAGTACATTTTTTCGTAATGATCCAAAGGTAAATTCATACAATCCAATAATGAAGGGAAATACAATTACTTTTTCAGATGCAGATAACGCAAAAATGAATGCAAGAATTGAATAAATTATATATCGTTTTAATTTTTGCGATTTAAATCTGAGATAAAAATACAACGATACAAGAATACCAAATCCTGCCTGAGCATAAATCCCACCTGAAATCCACGTCACCGACTCACTCATCATGGGATGTACTGCCGCAAAAGATGCAACAATAAACGGCAAGTATTTTTTCTTTGAGAAATAAGGGACAATCAAATACGTCATCCAGACAAATCCCATATGGAAAATTAAATTCCATATTCTAAATACAAACGGGGTAAGTCCACCAATTTTGTATGAAATCAAGTACTGAGCCGCACGAATAATAAATGTTGGGACAGTAAATAAATAACCAGGTTCGTTAAATGCACTCTCATTTCGGAGTATGGCATATACATCATCTGATACAAAATCAGCTCCAAATCCATTAGCATAAGCAATTATGATAAACAAGAGAAGGAGGATAAAGTAAGGGATGTGCTCTTTGAAAATAAATTGAGATTGTTCTTGAGTATTTTCTTCTGAAGTCAAGACAAGTCTTTTATTATTTGTTATATGCTGAAGGATCAAATCTTCAGGAATTTTTTTTCGTTGCGAAATCATTTCTATCGATTCTTTCGGATAATGTTTCTGTATGTATCTTTTTTGAGAGTACGTCAACTTCATAGTATCCATTGTAGCGCGTTGTATCCAAAATGCAAAATGATCTGTTTGCATATAGAATATGATATGCAAAAAGTGTCGGTCATAATCCCTACTAAAAATTCAGGAAAAACAATTCGAAAGTGCATACTGGCAATTAAGAAGCAATCATACTCAGCTATTGAAATCATTGTTGTGGATAATTTTTCCACTGATAATACACTCGCCATTGCAAAAAAATATGCAGACAAGGTTTTTTCTGCAGCCCCTGAACGAAGTGCGCAGCGAAATTATGGGGTACAAAAATGTACGGGAGCATTTGTTATGTTTGTCGACTCCGACATGTATGTAAGTCGGAATGTCATAAAAGAATGCGTTGAGGGATTGACGAAAGAATATATTGGGATATACATTCCTGAAAAAATTCTGGGAAATTCATTCTGGGCAGAAGTGAGGAATTTTGAACGGGGATTTTATAATAGTACGTGCGTCGATGCTGCTAGATTCTTGAGAAAAAAGGATTTTGAAAAACTGGGAGGGTTTGATGAAAACTTAAGAGTTGCAGAGGATTGGGATTTTGATCGGAGGCTTCGAATGATTGGCAAAACAAAAGAAATTTACGCACATGTGTTTCATGACGAATCTTCGTTTGCTATAAATAAATACATTGGGAAGAAAAGGTCTTATTTTGATGATCTTCAAATCTACCAAAAAAAATGGGTTGGTCATCCTGAAGTCAAAAAGCAAATGGGGATGTGGTATCGGATGGTCTGGGTATTTATTGAAAACAATAAATGGAGGCGACTTTTCAGACATCCTATCCTTTCTGTAGCAATGTTACTCCTAAGGACAATGGTTGGTTTTGAATTTCTGCTCTCGAAAATCAAACTTAACAATAATCAATTAGTAGAAATGAGTAAAAATCCAACCAGTAAAACGTGGGATGCTCAATGGAAACATTATAATTTAGCTCCTTTTTTCAAGCCAAATCATAAAGTTATTCAGGAAATCGTTCGGTGCTTTGATGGAGATGTGGAGAATAAAAAAATACTCGAGATCGGCGCAGGTTCTGGGTGTGATATCCTTTCTTTGTCCAAAAGGGGAGCTTGCGGATATGCATTGGATTTCTCTTCTGAATCAGTCAAAACAATGCGGTACTGGTCGAAGAAAACAAAAACAAATATCATTATCAAACAGGGAGATATTAGAGAATTACCATATGACAAGCCACTGTTTGATATGATCTATTCTGTCGGACTCATGGAGCATTTTGAAGATCCCATTCCGTTACTACAGAAGCAATTATCATTACTAAAAATGGGGGGACTTCTTCTTATTGACGTACCACAAAAGTACTCATTGTATACGATTGCAAAACACATACGAATGCGTCTCGGAACGCATCCATTTGGGTGGGAAACAGAATATTCACTCGGAGAGCTGAGGAAAATTTCTGAAAAATTAAATACAAAAATAGTAAGATTTTATGGAAGAGATCTGGATATCATACAAAAAATTCCAATTCAAATTCGTCCTCAAATAAACACTATTTACCAAAAAACGGTAGAAAATTCATGTATTTCACCGTACATAAGTCTTTCTATTGGAATGATTGTGAAAAAATAAGAATCTTGAGTGCCAATTACATATGAAGAGTCCATCAGCAAAAAAACATAAAACAATTTCTCTCGTCGTACTTAACTACAATGGGCGTCAGCATCTTGACGAATATTTCACCTCAGTATTTTCACAAACATTGCTGCCTGATGAGGTAATCATGTTTGATAATATGGGAACCGATGGCAGTCGCGCATTTGTTCAGAAAAAATTCCCATCGGTCAAAATCATCACCGAAGATCGATTCAATACCGGAACGGCGCCTGCATATAACACGGCTATTCACCACGCATCGGGTGAGTACATAGTCTTACAATCAAATGACATTGTTTTAGATACAAAATGTATTGCAGTTCTCTATAAGAATCTTGAAGCTGATACAAAGATTGGGATTGTTTCAAGCATAACCATACGATATCCAAACAAAAAACTGGGTAAGTTTATTGTTGATCAGGCAGGTGGACTTATGGATACATATGGATTTGGTATGCAGAATTATCCTCAAGTGCCGGTGAAAGATATTCCTGACACCGAAGAAGTATTTTTTGCTTACGGCGACTCAATCATATTTCGGAGAGACGTTTTTAATAAAATTAACGGACTTGATGAACGAATGTTTATGATCCATGATGATATTGATTTGTCTTGGCGCATGCGACTTCAGGGATACAAAATAATCTATGCAAAACATTCATTTGTATATCATAAAGGAAGTGCAACAATCGGCTCAAATCTTGATCGTCCCCATATACGATTCTTGAGTGAACGAAATGGTATCCGTTGCTTTATTAAAAATATTTCTCCTCAGCGATTTATTAGGACATTACCCCTGTATATTATTTTATTGTGTGGTGAGATGGGATACTTTGTATATCGAGGTAAATTTCAGTTATTTTTTGCAGATGTTTGCGCTATTCTTTGGAATCTTTGGTATCTTCCAGAAACGCTCCGTATGCGAGCCCGCATTCAATCCAGTACAAAAAGAAGCAATGTAGACACGCTTTTTTATAACAAAAGTTTCAAACTCATGCTCTTTAAAAATTTTAGTAAATCACTTTGAAATCTCGTTTAGATTATTAAGATACTATTTAGTACAATGTTTTAACTTTTATGAAAGTTTCAGACTACATCGTTTCCTATCTTGAATCAATAAACGTTTCTTCTGTGTTTGGTATAACAGGCTCAGTGATTGCTGATATTCTTGATTCTTTTCATGGAAGAGTTAAGATAAGGCTGTATCATCCAATTCATGAACAAACTGCCGCCATGGCGGCACATGCATATTCGATGGTGAGTGGAAAAATTGGCGTCGCAATCTCTACTTCAGGACCAGGGGCAACCAATCTTCTCACCGGTCTTACCTGCGCTTGGTATGATTCGATTCCTGCTCTTTATATCTCAGGTCAGGTGAATAGCAATTTCACCAAAGGCAAAAAATCAGTACGACAGATGGGATTTCAAGAAACAGATGTCATAGGCATGGTCAAATGTGTCACAAAATATACGACGATGATCACCGACCCTTCAATGATACGCTATGAACTTGAAAAAGCAGTTTATTGTGCGACTACAGGACGCCCTGGTCCCGTGCTTCTTGATATTCCCATTGATGTGCAGCGGGCAGAGATCGATCCAAAAAAGTTGAAAGGGTTTATCCCTGAAAAATCCTCAAAAACAAAAACTGTTTCAACAAAAGAAAAAATAAAAGAATATATCAAAGACCTCAAAGAAGCCAAACACCCCGTCGTACTTGTTGGTGGGGGCGTAACGCATGCGAATGCGATCAAAGAGGCGTGCAAACTTTTCAACTATTTGAAAGTTCCGACAGTACTGACCTGGGTTGGGATTGATACTCTCCCCGAAGCACACCCACTCTATCGTGGACGAATTGGCACTTATGGCCAACGTGGGGCAAATATTACCTTTCAAAATGCTGATCTATTATTATCTCTTGGATCTCGTCATGATGGAAGACAGACCGGTGGTCGTCTCGACAGTTTTGCCCGTGAAGCAAAGAGATATATAGTTGATGTAGATCCAGGAGAACTCAAAGATCAGCCAATCAAAGGCCATGTAAATATCGAGTCTGATCTCAAAGAATTTATTCCAATTCTGACCAAGGCAGTTCAATCGGAAAAAATTCCTTCGTTTTCTCAGTGGCTCACCGAGACAAAAGAATGGCAACTAGAGTTCCCGACCGTTCTTCCAAAATATGATAAACCAAAACGAAGAGTGCACTCCTATTCCTTCATGAAGAAATTATCCAATAATATGAAACGCGGAGATATTATTGTCGGCGACTGTGGGGGAAATATCGTGCCGCTGGCACAGGCATTTGAAGTGAAGAAAAATCAAAAACTTGTCACCTCTTGGTCACATAGCCCAATGGGGTATGCGTTTGCAGCCGCAATCGGAGCATATCTTGGGAAGAGTTCAGAAACAAAAAATGTCGTCTGCACAATCGGGGATGGAGGAATGCAGGTGAATATTCAAGAGCTTCAAACCTATAAGATGTATAACATTCCCGTAAAAATCTTTGTTCTCAACAATGAGTCGTATGGGATCATCATGCAGTACCAAGATACCTACTTAAACTCGCGGTATGTGGGCTCTGCACCTAAGTGGGGATACACCTACCCTGATTTCAGAAAAGTTGCAGAAGCCTATGGCATCAAGACTGAACAAATTCGCACAAACGGTGAAGTTGAAGTAAAAATTAAAAAAGTACTTACCATGAAAGGACCGGTCATCTGCGAAGTCATGCTCGAGAAAAAAACGGTTCTTGAACCACGTCTTGGTTGGAATACCGGAATTGAGGATCAGTTTCCAAATTTGGACCGAGACGTATTAAAGAGTCACTTGTATGTGAAGCCATATAATCCAAAGTAATCTCTCCTATGAATTCCATTATTCAAGAAGATATCGATCAAATTATCAAGCAGATTGATTTGAAGCCATTGAAAGGCAAGAATATTCTTCTTACTGGTTCAAATGGTCTGCTCGGTAGATACATCGCAATGATTGTTTCACTGCTGAATAAAAAGTATGATTATAAAACGAAGCTTTACTGTTTGAGTCGCCATCCTCCAAATAATGATATTGCATCTCTAGCAAATAATGATAACAATATCATCCCTCAGTCAGTCGATCTCTCAAAGTCATTTGTATTTACAAAAAAAGTGGATTTTATTCTTCATGCGGCATGTTATGCTCAACCACAGAAATTTATTGAGAACAAATATGAAACCATAGAATTGAATGTCAACACAACTCATTCACTTCTTAACATTGCGAAAAAAAATAACGCACGGTTTTTATTTTTTAGTTCAGCAGAGGTGTATGGCGATATTCCAAAAGATCAAATTCCCGTATCAGAGAAATACAACGGCAGTGTCGATACCGCACAAGTCAGATCGATATACGCTGAGTCTAAACGCCTTGGAGAAACTATCTGCTCAATGTATCGGCGAGATGAAGACGTGACTGCGGTCGTTGTCCGCCTATCTCATGTCTACGGACCGGGTATTTCAACTATCGACAAGCGCGTGATGGGTGAATTTATTCGAAAAGCACTTGAAGATAAAGTTATAATTCTTAAAGATCAGGGGGCTGCGATAAAAACGTGGGGATATATTGCCGACATAATACCGATGATTCTCAACGTACTTATTTATGGAACAGAGTGTATCTATAATGTCGGAGGTATTGATACAATGAGCATAAAAGAATTGGCTGAAGAAATTGGCCGTCAAACAGATGCGACGGTTGTTGTTCCTCGATTAGACGGAGAAAATCACCAGGGCGCACTCGATCCTCAGTTTGTGAAGCTGGATATATCAAAATACTCGAAAGAATTTGGTCAAACAAAATTCACCGCATTTTCAGAAGGTATACGACGGACGATTGAGTGGAATAGAAATCATTAATAAAACAATATGAAGAAAGAGGCTTTTTTTTGGAAACTTCAAGATAATATTCTTGATAAAGAAAATAAACAGACCTTGATCAAATTCATACAATCAACTGATCGCTTTACCCAATTTGAAGAAGTAAAAAAATTTGAAAAAGAATGGTCTGCATGGCAAGGAAGGAAATACAGTGTATTTGTAAACTCAGGTAGCTCAGCAATCTTAGTAATAATATCTGCTCTCAAAGAATATTATAAATGGGATAAAGATACTGAAATTATTGTTCCGGCAATAACGTGGATTACTGATATTTCAGTACTCCTTCAACTCGATCTAAAACCAGTATTTGTCGATGTAAATCTTGACGATTTTTCATTTGATTATGATGATTTAAAATCGAAAATTACGACAAAAACAAAGGCAATATTCCTCACGCATCTTATTGGATTTCCCGCAGATATTAATAAAGTAAAGACTATTATTGGTAAGAAAAAAATACATCTTATTGAAGATTGTTGTGAATCGCCAGGAGCTACTGTTTCACGAAAAAAAGTAGGGAATCATGGATTGGTAAGTTTGTTTAGTTTTTATTGGGGACACCATATGACGACCGTTGAAGGGGGAATGATTTGTACCGATAATAAAAAACTGTATCATCTATTTCTCCTCAAACGCTCCCATGGTTTGGCCCGAGAGTTGCCAAAAAAACTTCATCAATATTACAAGAATAAACACAAAGACATTGATTTTAATTTTCTTTTTCTTACGAACGGTTTCAATGTGAGAAATACCGAGCTTAATGCAGTACTCGGCAGTTCTCAGTTAAAAAAACTTGATGAGTATATTGAAAAAAGAAACAAAACATATGATACATTTTCGAATATTATCAGCAAGTATCCTGCGTATTTATTCACGCCCACAAGCGGCGGGATATCCTCATTTTCATTGCCATTTATTTTAAAAAAACAATATATTAAAAATCGTCTTCAAAAATTTCTTATAAAAAATGGCATTGAGACACGACCTATTATTGGAGGGAACTTGCTTCGCCAGCCATTTTTAAAGGCAGAATTTAAAAATAACGGATTTCCCCATGCAGAATTTCTGCATAAGAATGCTTTTTATATTGGTAACAATCAATTTGTTGATACGATAAAATTAAGAAGGCTTAAAGATCTACTGGATATATTTTTTACCACTCCAAAATATATTTCATATGAATAAATCATCAAAAATATACATTGCGGGACACACCGGACTTATCGGCAGCGCTCTTGTTCGTAAATACCAAAAAGAAGGCTATATAAATATTCTTACAAGAACTCATCAAGAACTTGATTTAACCGACCATAAAAAAGTTACTAATTTCTTTCACAAACAGACGCCTGAATATGTTATTTTAGCTGCGGCAAAAGTTGGCGGAATACAAGCAAATAGTGCGCACCCAGCACAGTTTTTAACTGAAAATATATTAATACAAAATAATGTGATTTTATCTGCTCTTAAATATGGAGTAAAAAAGTTATTGTTCATTTCTTGTGGATGTGCGTATCCAACAAATGCAAAGCAACCAATAACGGAAGAGTATCTTTTGTCGGGAAAGCTCGAGCAAACAAATGAAGGATTTGCGATTGCAAAAATTGCCGGCATGAAACTTTGCGAAACAATCAATCTTGAATACAAGAAAGATTTTATTTCAAGCATTGCAGCAAACACATATGGAGAACAGGATCATTTTGACGAAAAAAGATCACATGTCATATCAGCTCTCATAAAAAAGTTCCATCACGCAAAAATTGAAAAACTTCAGAATGTAGCTATTTGGGGAACGGGAACGGCACGTCGAGAATTTATCTATGTTGATGACCTTGCAGATGGATTACATATACTTATGCAGGAATACTCTGACCCAAATACTATCAACGTGGGAAGTGGTCAGGAATTCACCATCAAACAATTGAGTGAAATGATCCAAAACGTTGTCGGGTATGAAGGAGAGGTAACCTTTGATTTATCAAAGCCAGATGGGATGAATCGAAGAATATTTGATAGTAGTAAGATTAATAATCTGGGATTTAAACCACAGGTATCATTTGAAGAAGGGATCAAGCGTACTTATGAATATTATCTTTCTATGAAAGTTCCACAAACACCATGAATATATTCTCAAAATTAATTGCATATTTTCTAAAGCTTCCTGCGCAACTTAAGGGTATGAAGTTTGGCCCAAACAGCTTTATCGGACCCGGATATGATTTTATCTTTTTGGATTTGAGCAATGTTGAGGTAAAAAAGAACGTTATGATTGGAAAACGCGCATGGCTTCAGACTGTTGATTCAGGAAAGATTTTAATAGGTTCAGGAACACACATTGGGCGTGATGTTGTTCTTTCTGCACGAAATGAAATAACAATCGGTGAAAATTGCCTCCTTTCGTATCGCGTTTCAATTCTTGATCACAATCATAATCTCAATAGATCTGAGAATTCACCAATGAAAAGTGGACTCACTCCGGGTCAAAAAATAACAATTGGAAACAACTGTTTTATTGGAGCAAATGTGTGCATTACAAAAGGGGTGACTCTTGGAAGCCACTGTGTGGTTGGAGCAAATAGTGTCGTGACAAAATCATACCCTGATAATTCAATAATCGTTGGAAATCCTGCACGGAAAGTTAAATCACTTTGAATGAAAGAAGCTCTCATCTCTAAATTATCTTCAAATAGGGGATCGTTATGATAAACTGCCCACCACGTTCACGAAACTCCTTGTTTTTTTCGATAATTTCTTTTGCAAAATTCCACGACAGAAGCAGTGCATAGTCAGCAGTATTGGTAATTACTTCAGTTTCTGAATAAATGGGGATATGCGTGCCAGGTGTATATTTTTCCTGTTTGTATGGCGTAGAATCAACAATATAATCAAGAATATCGGTTGAAATATTGCAGTAATTGGTCAAAACATTTCCCTTTGCTGAAGCGCCATATCCGATGATAGATCGGCCCTCTTTTTTTATTCGTTTTAAGAAATGAAGCAAATCGCGTCTTATCACTTTTACTCGACGAGCAAACTCATCATACGTGGATCGTAAGTGTAATTTTTTTAGATTTTCCTCAGATACAAATTTTTCAACCCGGGGATGGATTTTATATTCGCTGTCAACATGTGCGGTAAAAATGCGTACTGTTCCGCCATGAACACTTTGTTTTTTGATATCAACAATTTTGAGATTATATTTTTCAAACAATTTCATCAGTGGTCGGATGGATATGTAGCTTAAGTGCTCATGATAAATCGTGTCAAATTCATTATTATCCAATAAATCAATAAGGTATGGCGCTTCCATGACAAATAATCCTACTGGGTGAAGCAATTTTTTTATACCTTTCATAACACTATGAAGATCATCAATATGAGCCACGACATTTGTTGCAGTGATCACTTTGGCCAAGCCATATTTTTCCCGTACCATTACTGCCATATCTTCATTGAAATATCCGGGAATTGTTTTTATGCCACGTTTATTTGATTCTTTTGCCAAATTTTCAGCAGGGTCAATACCAAGAACGTTCAGGTGTTTCTTTTTGAAAAATGAAAGTAATGTCCCATCATTACTTCCAATATCAATGACCAGATCATTTTTGCGTGGGTTCATTGTTGAGATAATATCTGCAGCCATTTTTTGAAAATGATCAACCATAGTTTTGGACACCGATGGAACATACAGATAGTTTTTGAACATTATTTCAGCGGGGATCGTATGAGTAAGTTGTACCAACCAGCATGATTCGCACACGCAGACTTTCAGAGGATAATGAAGTTCTTCTTTTTTGAGATCACTCTTTTCAAGAAATCCATTGGGAATGGGCATTGATCCAAGAGAGAGGAAAGGATATAATTTTGAAGAGGCACACATTCGACAAGTAGTTCGTCGGTAATCACGGGTGGAAACCTTCTTTTTTTGGTGCCTTCTCATAGTACAATTATACTGAAAAAGTATCATACTATGAGCACTTCAAAAAAACCATTAGTAAGCGTAGGAATGCCTGTTTGCAACGGGGAAAAATATATCCAAGAATCATTGGAATGCATTCTGAATCAAACATATACCAATCTTGAGATTATCATTTCTGACGATTGCTCAACCGATCAATCCTATAAAATTCTCAAATCGTATTCAAAAAAAAATAAGCAAATCACATTGATTCAGCAAAAAAAACGAATTGGATCAATCAACAATTTTAATTATGTCTTGAAACAGGCACGGGGAGAATATTTTACTTGGGCAGCACAAGATGATATTCATGACAAAAAATTTATTGAAAAATTGCTCGAAACCCTGTTGAAGGACAGGAGTATAGCCCTTGCAATGAGTGATTATCGAAATCTTCACCAGGGCAAAACCTACAAAATTTATGATCCCCCAACTCACAAGCTGACTTCAAAAGTTGATTCATTACAGTATTTTCTCCAAACACATAATCTCTCAATGTTTTATGGGCTTTATCAGACACAAATTCTTAAAAAAATCGGTGGCTATCATGCTGACTTCAGGCCGTATTTTAGAAGCAGTGATTTTTTGATGATATTCAAAATGCTCCTCTTGGGAAAACTACGTTTTATTGATACTGTGCTGTTCTACAAACGAGATACGGGAATGTATACCGATGAGTTTTCGAATGTACAAAAAAAACCAATGAACATTCTGGTTAATAAAATAATGCGGTATGCATTATTTCCGATTCATTATGTTTTTGATTATATTTTTGGAATCAATTATTTGGTAAGTTCGGACTTG
>PFOB01000068.1 GCA_002792315.1 Candidatus Roizmanbacteria bacterium CG_4_10_14_0_2_um_filter_39_13
TATGGAGACGCCGGTATCCACTGGATTGTGGGGAAAGACTCCAACGGGAGAGTTCACCATCTGGATAAAACTTCGATCCACCACCATGAGTGGCGGATCGGGTGCGGATTATTATAATCTCCCCAACGTCCCGCACGTCATGTTTTTCTCCAATAGTGAAGTTGCGGCAAGTCGAGGATTTAGCATTCATGGCACATACTGGCACAATAATTTTGGCCATCCCATGAGTCATGGATGTGTCAATATGAAGGCGACCGATGTAGCCAAACTTTATGATTGGGCTACCCCAGTAAGCACGGGGAACTCAACCCATAGTACGAAAATGAATCCGGGAACAAAAATCACCATTCATGATGGTGAGTCGGAAATTAATGTATCACCATGACCACATCGAAACTCAAATTATTTGCATTTATTCTCATTCTTCTCATTGTGGGAATAGCCTGGATCTCACTTTCGCAAAAACAATATTCAACAGATACGCGCGCATATGCTGATGTGCCGGATTCTTCCACCCCCATTCCATCACTGACCGTCCCTCAAGAGATTGTGACAGAAGTTATGGATTCTCCGGATGGTGCACAATCACTTTCGATGGAGCGCCAGGAAAACGGAAATGATTTTAAATATTCTTTCCATATTTTGGACGAAGGGTTACGAGAGTTTTTGTATACTAAGGAACTTTCATCGTCGAGAAATATGACAATTCCATATAATACATGGTCTCCAGATAACAAGTATTTTTTCCTCAAAGAGTCTGGATTAGTACAAGATGAGTATTATGTTTTTCACGCAACGGGTGAAAATTTTCCAAATCTATCACAGTACATAAATGTGCAAGAGTTATTTAACGAAAAGATAGATGGTTATGAGATTACAGAAGTTACCGGATGGGCAGATCCAGTACTTCTTATCGTGAATACCCAAGAGGAGGATGGGGATAGCAAAGTATCATTTTGGCTTGATGTGCGAAGTCAGTCATTTATTAAGCTTGGGACATATTTTCGGTAACTTGGTGAGAGTTAGATGAAGTAGAATTTTGTTTTGATTGAATCACTGCTATTAGTCGTTCTGCTTCAAGTCGAAGCATCTCTGGAATGAGTGTCATTTTCACATTGCAGTACTGAGGAGCGCGTGCTTTTTTGTTCCACTTAAACTCAAGCGGACATCCAGAACAAATATATTTCCATCTGCACGTATGACAGGTGATTTTTCTCTTTATTGTTCGCACCGGCTCAATATAGGCATTTTTTTTATATGTCTGTATGACATCACCATCATGAATGGTTCCAATTGAGGTGTCAAGTTCCCAGTTGCAGTTTGAGAGGTGTCCATCATGACGCACAGTCATAAACGTTCGATCCGAGGCGCCACAGGTTTCGGTTGGTGCGCCAATATGTATTTCATGGATAAGGCTATTTGCAATTTGAAACGGGGCGAGATACTTGCGGGCAATTTGAATTGTTTTGCGCAGATATCCGATGAGAACATCATCGTCTACCTTGAGTTCACGCGCAATGTTTGCATCCGTTTGAGGATTAATAAGAAAAAACTGAAAATTCAGTAAGATATTTTTACTCAAAAAATATTCTGCAATGGCAGGAATATCTTTGACATTATGATTGGTAACCGTGACGATGACGCGCTCAAGAATATTGGCGGCAATGGCATTGTTCAATCCGCGGGAAACATATTCATATGAACCCGTTTTGTGATCGGCAAAGGGACGGTTTTTGTCTTGTCCTTGCTTCACCCCATCAAAGGAGATGGTTGTCTCTATCTGATACTTACGAAACAACTCTGCAGCCTTTTCTGTAAGAAGAACTCCATTGGTTATTATTTCTTTTGCCGCATCTACCTCATATTTTTTTGCATAAATATCGACAAGTTCTGAAGCAAAAAGGACGTGTTTCATTTGAAGAAGTGGTTCTCCTCCGGCAAGTCGAATGGTTATTTTCTGGTAACCGTTCTCTTTTGCTGACTCAAATATTTTTTGGATTGATTTTTTAACAATAGCCGTGTCCATGTGGTCATTTGTTTTTGCCACAAAGCAGTAGGTACAGCGAAGATTACATTGATTGGTAAGATGAAACCATACGTGAAAAGAATCATTCTTTTTTGTATTCATTGCGTGTATGAGTGGTGATGAATCAAAAAAGATCAACTCCGACTGAGTGAGGAAGCCAATATATAGTTTGAAATTATCATCAGAAACATAGGAAAACGTTTTTTTGAACAACTGATATATTTCAGTGATGGTTTTTTTATTATCAATAACTGAAAGGAGAAATAGAAGCTCTTCTGTCAGAAGAATTATGCCTTTCTTTGAGAGGGGATTGAACGCGTAGTAATATCCTTTGGTTTTATCGACATAGATCTCTTTGTGCTTTTGAGGAATTTTTGAAGCGCTCAATACTGGTTTTTGAATCTTCATTTTTCAAGAATGGTAAGGCGCTTCATTAATTCTTTATTTTGTACTTGAAGTTCTTTTACTGCCTCAAGAAGAAGTGCAGTGAGACCCGCATAATTAACACCAAGATACGGAGTGCCTGAAACTTTTTTAACCAGCTCTGGATATGTTTTTTGCACATCTTGAGCCATGACCCCGATCGTTTGAGAGTCATTTATGTTGCGATATGAAAAGCGAAATGCATCGATTGACGCCAATGTATCGAGAACATTTTCAACAGAAGAAATATTGTACTTCATGTTTTGATCAGAAAATATCAATGGTATATAAATAGTTGCCGCATATACATCTGAGATGAGAAGATCTTCTATAGCAGAGTATTCAGCCTTATGATTTGAGCTCAATTTACTTGAAATTCTTTTTGAAGTAATCTTTGGTTTGAGGTATTTTTTTGTTGATTTCATATGTTATTCAATCGTAATAGTGAAGTTGGTGATTGCTTCAACTGGATCAGTCTCAATAATTTTTTGGTCTTGCTGAATTCTAATTATTGTACCAGTTTTAATGTCATCGATTGTCGCTGGAACAAGTTGATTGCTTACAGATCTCAAAACCTTCATTGATGAAACAACTTTGGCCGGAATAATCACATTTGTAATATTGTTTTGTTCTTTTGTATCAACCTGAATTGAAAATCTCATTCCGCCGACATATCGCTGGTCTTGAGCGGAAGAAAGTATTTCATATTGAAGAAAGCTCCCTGCGTAGTATGTTGATAAGATCGCATCATCAATATATCCTTTTTCTACGTCATCAATGAGCTTATTGAAAGAGCGCTCTTTTGTCAGATCGTCTTCGGAAGGTATACGGAGCGTGTCCTCTTGCATTGCAATCTCTTCCTGAAAATTCTTATCAGTAGTATTTTTATTTAAGGTTGTTAAATACACAATTTCAACCGAAATTATGGTTATAAGAAGAATGCTCGTGAGAATCAATATAAGATTTTGTTTCTTCATGCTTCTTAGGATACATTATATTGAATATGCAATCAATACATCCCACGTGGACAGCACTATTTATACAAATGGATGAGGTATTTGGTTTACGATATATTTGGTATTTATACCAAAAAAAGTAGAAACGGATTGTATACGAGAGGAGGAGATTTTTTTATTCATCTCATCAAAATAAAATTCTTGAAGTTGTGGAATGACCACTTTATATACCATAAATCCAATGCTCTTTATATAAGGGGGTGTGATATCGATATAATTAATAGTCATTTTTTTTTGCTTCAGCAGGTCAATTACTTGTGTAATCTGTTTTTTTTCTGACAGCGATTTATTTTTTTGGATGCTCTTTTTTTTACTATTTTGAAGCCAAAATGATAAGTCTGATGTCCTCCTTTGATTTGACCAAAATTGAGATCGTTGAAAAGAAGTTTGAATATGAGCGTGTTCTGATCGTAGAGAATTTTTTTTGGAAGCTTCGTCAAAAGATGAGTACACCATTATTGCCTCCTCAATACTATTGAGGATAGATTCGAAAATAGGAAATCCAGCCTTGGATCCAGCTGTTATGGTTGGTTTATTCGAATTATTATCAACAAGGATAGTGATAAATATAGGAATTCCCAGATCGTGCGTCGCATCCAGTACATGTATTTGAATATTTTTTTCCTCAAGACGTTTTACGATTTTATCGAACTGTGGCCTCGTTCTGAGTATTGATTTTATATTTATGTGAGGCAATGGTACCTTAAGCAAATAAGTTGTTATGCACGCATCACGCTCAATTAGTTCATAAATCCCTCGAAGAATCGTCCCGGTGTGGTTCATCCCAAACCCCATTCCGATTCCGGGGTGAGGAGGAATAGACGATCCACCGGGCATAAAAAGGATTTTTTCTGCAGAAATGGAAGAGGTGATATTATCGGAAATATTGAACGACTTAAGAATATTTTTATTGTTTTTTTTCTGGTGTATGAGGCTAATTCTTTCGACTGCTTCACTTAATGATTTCAGTTTTGCAAGACTTCTTGAGTTTGATGATACACCAAATCCATGGACAATATAGCGACTTTCAGGATCAATGAGAATAGAACTATATATATGAGGGAGTGCATCCGAATAATCATGTTTCAGGCGATAAACTTTTTGTAATATCCCCAGCGCATGTAAATATTGAGAGAGAAAGGCGGCTGTGGATTTTGGGGTATTCATGATATTGATTTATTGTGATACTAATTCATGCAATAAGCTCAAAGAGTTTCGATTTTTCGTAAAAAATAAATCATAAAATAGTTCATTCTTTTTTCCAAACACCGCAACGTGAGGGGAGTGGTGATTAAAAGTGAGATGTTTTTTCAACAACTGAGAATTTCGTTTCAAAATAATAGGAATAAGAGAATTGTTTTGAGATTTATGAAGATATAAGACACGCCGTATCTTATATCCAACATTTCTCATTGGATACATAGTTTTACTAAAAAAAGGAAGTTGGTATGCTAAAAAATCATTCTTTTTCTTTACAATCAAAATTTGATCGTCAGTAAGAGGCGGAAATGAATCTCTTAATAGGTGAGAGATGGTTGATTTGCCTGTTCCTGATTTCCCGAGAAAAATCACCACTTTATCATTTATAAGCATAGAAGATCCATGCAGACAAAAAGAGCTATTTTTTTGTTTAAGATATTCCATAACCAAGCGAAATAGAATTGAATGAAACTGTAAAATACTTATGTCGTAGTATGTTTCAATAAGCTTCGAGTGTATGAATTTGTAGAGAGAAACTCCCAGAGAATTGTCTTTAAGAATTTGTGCATACTCAGAAACAGGTTGCTTTCTATTTCCTACAACAATTGTATAATCGACCAGATGTGAAGATGATTTTTGAATATAGGGCTCAAAATAAGTAAGAATATCTTTTTGAATTGATTGATGGACATATGAGCGAAGTGTCGGGGTAAAGACGATTCGTATGGTTAAAGAAAGAAATCGAAAATAGAGCATTTTTGTTGAGGTCATATTCTTCATCGAAGTCATTATAATCGATTTTTCTGACTAACTATAAATTGACCATCAGGTACAATAAGAAAATGTCTGATTCAGACCAAAAGCAACGGCGCATTTCAACCCTTCTTCATAAAAAAGAGATTCTCCTTGACGCTCTCAAAAACAAGGTGGACCATTGGCAAAATAATCGTATAAAAATGCATGTTAAAAGCCTTTCTCCCGCATGCCGATCGTGTTATCGCGGTTCATCAATTGATATAAACATCAATCATATTTGTTCACGAAAGTGTTTTTATTGTCCCGTCCCCGTACTTCATAATTGGAAGCCGTACGTAGCTCTTGAAGGAGTCAAGGTTGATAAGATAGAGAATTTAGTAGATTTGCTTCGAAAATTTAATATTAAAGTAGTTTCTTTTTCTGGCGGTGATCCACTGTTGACATTTGACTTGCTTGAGAAATATATTCGCGCCATAAGACAGGAGTTTCACTCCTCGATATATACAATGGTTTATACAAATGCAGACTTGTTGACCGAAAAAAGAGCGCAGTTTTTTGGTGAAATTGGTCTTGATGAAATTCGCATTAATTTAAGTGGAAGAAATTTTGATATGATGCCGCTTAAATTGGCAAAAAAATATATAAAACGAGTGACCATTTCTTCTCCCGTTGTCCCAGAAGAGAAAGAAAAAATGATTGATGCATTCAAAGAGATTGATGAGCTTGGTATTGACCACATTAATCTTATTGAGCTCATGGCTGCAGAATATAATCTCAAAAACCTGAAAGAAAGAAAGTACATTATGAAAAATAATACCGCAATTTTGGATTCCGAGGTTACCTTTTACGAAATTTTGCATCATGCTCTAAAAAAGAAGACAAAGACACCAATTCATTTTTGTACTGCAGATTACAAAGCAAAGTCCAGTAGGCAAACGCGCAATCTTCGGTATAGTCGATATGCACAGGGAGCAAATGAGTCCATTACACCCATTGGAAAAATTCGTCAAATATTTCGACGAATTGAAACGGGTCGAAAGGTGGTCATTCCGGCAAAAAAGTTCTCAGTCAATACAGACGAACAAATATATCTGCAGTATTACAATACGTACGTGAAAGAGGTCCCAAAAACGCACAAGGGCAAGAAGATTGAAATAAATAAAGATTTTTATCTTGCAACTCAAAAAAAACCATCTAAAAAAATGGTACTCCAGGGAACATTGATGCTTCTGCTTTTCCAATTATTATTTATCGAAAACAAGCCTGTTGGTGAGATAGTGAGCCATATATTGATTAAATATCGTCATTTGGTACAAGATGAAAAGGATCTATTTGAAAATCTCATTACTTTTTACAATCAGTTTGATGATGAGGAGTACTTTGGGGAGCCACAGTTATTTTCGAAACAAAATTGAATACCGGTGAGTCGGAATATATCCTATAGTTTGACAAACATATTCTATATGGTATACTTCTATTGTTAGCTTTAAAATGATTAATCAGTACTATTACTGAATTGAGTCGGTTTAACTGGTTAAGATTTCTCTTCTCCTTTTTAATATCGTCTCCTACTTAAGGCGATTTAAATTTTTTCATATGTACAATAACAGAAGAAGTCCTTCTCGTGGTTTCCAAGGACGAAATAATAACAGATCTAATGGTGGCGGTCGGAGATATTCAAACCAAAGTAAAGGTTCATCTCTCAATCCAATGATGTTTGTCAATAGAGCATCAGGTGTCGAAGAGTTGCCATATATTTCGGTCAATAATTTTTCAGATTTTCCCTTTGCTGCCATGGTTCATAAAAATATCCAATCTCGAGGATATGACAAGCCAACAGCGATTCAAGATCAGGCAATGACGCCGATCTTGAACGGCCGCGATTTAGTGGGAATAGCAAATACCGGTACCGGAAAAACAGCAGCATTTTTATTGCCCCTTCTCACAAAAGTCGCACAAGATCGTACACAAAAAGTACTGATCGTGACCCCAACACGCGAACTTGCAGCTCAAATACAGGATGAATTTAGGCTCTTTAGTCAGGGAATGGGAATATATTCTACCTTGGTCATTGGAGGGTCATCCATAAATGTTCAAGCAAAACAACTTTCTCGCAGACCACAGTTTGTGATCGGTACTCCCGGAAGACTTATGGATCTTGAGAAACGACGAATTTTGGATTTAACTCAATTCAACAATGTGGTGCTTGATGAAGTTGACCGTATGCTTGATATGGGATTTATCCATGACATCAAACATATTATTTCATTTCTCCCACAAAAAAGACAGTCACTTTTTTTCTCAGCAACATTACCTGAGGCAACAAAAGCGGTGATGAGAAATTTTTTGTCCGACCCAATCACAATAACAATCAAATCAAGTTCGACCTCTCATAATGTCGATCAAGATATTGTGCAAACACGCGGAAAAGATAAGGTTGAAATTCTTCATGATCTGTTGATCAAACAGGAATTTCAAAAAGTTTTGGTCTTTGGTCGTACAAAATGGGGTATTAATAAGCTTGAAAAAAACCTTATTGATCGAGGATTTAAAATAGCATCAATCCATGGAAATAAAACACAAGCGCAACGTCAGCGATCGCTTAATATGCTCAAAAATAATCAAATTCAGGTGCTTCTTGCAACTGATGTCGCATCACGCGGCCTTGACATTGACAATGTGACTCATGTCATAAACTTCAATGTCCCCGAATCCTACGAGGATTACGTGCATCGAATCGGTCGAACGGGACGCGCAGGGAAAAAGGGAGTGGCCCTGACATTTGTTGACTAACGAAATAGTAAATGAGTACATGAGCATGAAATTATATATTTTCGTGTTACAATTTTCGTAATGAAAAGAACCGCTCTATTTGTTGGATTAATCTTCTTGGTATCTTTTTTTGCATTGGGTACCCAACCGGTATTTGCCGGTGGTTGTTGCTTCAAAAGTTATAGCGCCTCAAATGGTATCGCGGGAAAACAGGAAGCTGAGATAAACGTTTCATTTGTTGATCCAGCAAATCCTTATTCAGATGCAGGAAAAACTACGCTCAGTTCTTTATCGGGACAAAAAATTGATATACACATTGTTTCTCCACAGTCCGGTCAGTCATGTTATATGAAAGCAGAAACAACTGATGCCAGTGGTCATACAGAGGCTCGTTGCAGCTCCACAACACCCGGACAGATCATGGTGCGTTTTACTGCCCCAAATATGGATGCGCAATCGCAAGAGATGATACGGTCCGTTTCAAAACCAGTTTATTTTGATGCAGATCCAAACGCTCAACCGGTGATCCCCTCAAATACTCTTGTTCCCTTTGTCCCAACCGCGACCCATACGGTTACTCCACAACAGGCAGAAGTAATTTCACCAGTAGAAGCATCATCAGAAGGATCAAAAGATACGGAAAAGCTCCAAAAAAGGGTGCAGGAACTTGAACAAAAAGTTGCTGATCAACAAAAAGAAGTAAGCATGCTCACATCTCTCATGAACAAGCTCCTCGACTTTATTAACTCACTTTTTGGCAAGTAATAGATGAGGAGTGTCTCAAAGTGAAGACTTCAAAAACGATCAGTTCTCAGACATTCTGTGCCCAACGATTGTCATCCGCCAGCTGGCGGATCCAGACTGGATCCCCGCATGCGCGAGGATGACAGATGAACTGGGTCCGTCCCGATGAATATTGGGATCAAGTCGAGGATGACACGAGATGCCTCGATGTTCTCCATCGAAGAGTGTAATATATCAAATATAACTTATATATTTGATATTTTATATTAAATTTGGTATATTTTATTATTATATCTTAATAATAAAATATGGATAATATCGATCTTAAACCCTTCTTAGAAATTTCTTACACTGATCTTGAGGAAATGAATCTCACCGCTAAAAAGAAACGAATTTCAAGAGTTTCACAAAAAGAACTGCAAAAGTTTTATACCGCATACCTTTCGAAAGAAACACGCATAAAAGCGGTCACCATAGGGTTTTCAGATATTGAAGGACGCTTTCATATGCTTGATTATGATAAGAAATATTTTCTTGCATCACATGACTCACTGACATTTGATGGATCTTCAATTCGTGGATTTTCCCGTCAAGCTGAATCTGATCTGAGACTGGGCGTTGACTGGAGTGCATTTTGGTGGCTTCCATCGGATGTTTTTGGTCCGGGAAAAATACTCATTATGGGGTGTATTCTTGATCAAAATGATACGCCATACGAAATGGATAGTCGATCAGTTTTGTCTGAATATCTCGATCAACTTTTCAAAAAAAATGCATATGATGTCCATGTGGCATGCGAAGTTGAAGGATTTTTGATAAAGGGGGTTGAGGCAGAGAAAAATTATCACGAAGGCACCGGTTTTGAGTTGGCATCAGAAGGAGGATACTTTCATTCTCTGCCGACTGATATTTTACGTCAGTTTATTGACAAATGCGCAGAGGCGCAACGGGCGATGGGATTTGAAAATGAAAAAGATCATCCAGAAGTTGCGCCGTCTCAATTTGAACTCAATTACTCTCATACCGATGCATTACTTGCGGCTGATCAGATCCTGATTTACAAACTGGTCTGTCGTCAGATAGCACGCAATATGGGTCTTACCGCATCGTTTCTCCCCAAGCCGATGATGGGGATCAATGGAAGTGGTATGCATACAAATATTTCAATTTTCAATAAAAATAAGAATCTATTTTTTGATGAAAAAGGAAAAGATAAGCTTTCAAAGATGGCGTGGCAGTTTATTGATCGAATTCTTACCTCCGCAAACGACATATCATTGATCTTGAATGCATCGGTCAACGCGTATCGACGACTTGATCCGGCGTTTGAAGCGCCCAATGAGATCAAGGCTTCGGCAGTTGATCGTGGCGCGATGATCCGCGTGCCGATTCATACCGAAAAATCAGCTCGTGTCGAAGTACGCAGTGTGGGTCCCGATGCAAATCCATATCTCATGATTTACACACTCCTTCGAACTGGAATGGAAGGAGTAGTCGAAAAGCGCGACAAGACAAAACGTACCAGAGCCAGATTCTTACCAGGAACCATACAAAATGCAATTATTGGATTTCGACAAAGTTTATGGACTGATACATTACTCGGAGCTGAGTACAAAAAACGGTATCTCAGCATCAAATCAATCGCCGCAGATCGAAGTCCCGTAGCTCTGGGAAAAAAGGTCAAAAAAGGAGAGGTTCTCTATCATCACGAAATCTACAATCAGCTGCTGTGGAATGAATACTGAGCAACGAGAAGATTATTTTTTCTTTACAAAAAACGCCAGCCATTTTTTATCCGAATGGTCCATTTCATATGACTCTACAATTTTAAAGTTATTCCGATGCAGAATTTTTGAGAATTCAGGCATTTCGTAAAAGGAAAAGAAGCGTTTGTATTGAATCCCCACATGATCTCCTTCGACAAATTTTTCGCCATCACCTTTTTTCAGTGAAATAAACATGACTCCATCTTTTTTCATGACACGTTGAATACTTTGCAATGCTGTATCTATTCGGTCTTTTGGCATATGAAGTAGTACGGCACACGCCCACACTCCATCGAAAGAGTTGTCAGGAAAATCTATTTCATACACGCTTTGCAAAAGAAACGTTGCTCCGGGATTGTTTTTTTGTGCCTCTTGCAAAAGTCCTTGGGAAATATCCGTTCCCACGTAATCATACCCCATATCGATCAAATCTCGTGCATCGCGACCGCCCCCTGCGCCGATTTCCAATATTTTTCCAATGGGTAAATATTTATTAAATTTCTCTTTTTCTTCTATCCAGTCACCCTTTTTATTTCTGCTTCTGGCCCAGACGGCAGCATTTGTATCGTATGCATCAATGGTTTGCTGTTCTTGAGCTGTAAGTTTCAAAATAGTTTATAACTCAATAATGTGAGCTGAATTGGACTGCGTTTCATAGATTGCAAAACTTGCACCTTTTATGGATGGCGATGTCTCATCCATAAATGTCCCCGGATTGACTGACAAGGTTTTCCCGACTGTTTTGATCTCTTTTTGATGATTGTGTCCATGAAATACTACATCATACATTTGGGACGCGAGAAGTGCATCGATAATCTCCTCATAATCTCCATGAAATACCGCAATCTTTTTTCCATCAATTTCGGTTGAGATAAATCTATCTTCATATGAAACATTCACACCATAGACTTTAGCTCTTTCCAAATGTCTGAATTTGTCTCCATCATTATTCCCAAAGATCCCGTGTATTGGGCATGTGAGATCTTTGTAATATTGAAGGCTAAACGGAGAGACCCAATCTCCGCAGTGGATGACAAGCTCGATATTTTCGGCATTGAGTAACTTGACCGCTTTTTTTATATTTTCAATTTGGTCGTGTGTATCTGAAAGGATGCCAATTTTCATAAGATATGCTTAAAGTTTATCAATTTTCTTAAAAATAAGCCCGATATCTTTATAGTCGAAAGAATTATTGTGTGCTGGAACGACTTCTTGTAAAACAAAAAAAGGTTTTAGTTTTTCTATGAGGATGTTTTTTAACTGAAAAGGAAAATTGAGTTTTTTGTTTGCACCTAGTAAAGAAAGAAGGGCATAGTAACTCCTGACAAAAAAATTGTCATCATGGACTATGACAACAAAGTATCCGTCGTTCTTAAGTAAGTGATAGACTTTTTGCGCAAATTTTTCTTCAGAATCTTATGGTACAAATCGTATTGCATGGGCTATTGTAATCAAATCAAAACGATTGTTTGGCAAATCGACTGTCATAAAGTTGCCTTTTTTAAAAGTAATGTTTTTCCATCTTTTCAGTTTTTTTTGCGCAATCTCAAGCATCCCGGAAGAATTGTCGACACCAAGGATATGCATGTTTCTATCTTTCAAAGCAACTTCTATCGCTCCTGTCCCACAAGCAAGATCCAAAACTGATCCTTGATCCAACTTGGCATGTGTCAAAATATGTTTGAATCCTTTTGTTCTTTTTTCGAAGTTGACGGACGTATCGTATTTGTTGTCCCGACTCACATTGTCATATACATTTTCGATCGATTTATTGGAAAAAAATTCACCTGAGAGCCAATTTGTGATAAATTGCAATCGTTGTATGAGCATAGATGTTATTATACCAAAGCAAAAGATACGGATTTGAAATTTTTTAAACCCCGTGTATAGTTATTCTTACGATTAATAATTACATTTGATTATGTTAAATTTGAATTCACTCATGATCGGGACCATGCAGCTAAAAGTGATGGCGCAGTTTTATGAAAAAGTTTAATACCGAGGTGGTAAAAGAACCCTACGAGATGGGAAAGCTATGGATTGCAACACTTGCAGATCCGGACGGAAATTATTTTCAACTGATGTCTCCATGGGAGTAAAACCTGAAGTATTGAGAATGGGCCATGAGAAATTAACGATGATTATAATTTATTTTTAATAAAGGGGGTGAAAAAAATATGGATGAAGCAATACAAAAACCAGAACCAAAAAGCAATTCAATGATGATGAAGATTATCGGTATTCTTGTAGTCGTGGCGGTAATCGGCGGATATATGATTATGCGAAATGGATCATCTGATAAAGAAGAAAATACTGAAAAAATTGATGGAACTGCTGTTGAAGAATCATCTGAAAAGATGGAAGGAGAAACAGAATCAATAGAAGCAGAAGGAGCATATACCGGTGTCGTGGACGAGCAAGGAGTACGGGTGATTGATGTAGAAGCAGGAAGCTTTTATTACAAGCCAAATGTCATGAAAGTGAAAAAAGGAGAAACGGTACGAATGGTGATGAACAGTGTGAGTATGATGCATGACTTCAATATTGATGAGCTCGGAGTGAAGCTTCCCATTGTCAAAGATGGAGATTCAGGTATGATCGAATTTGTCGCAGGTGAGGTAGGTACTTTTGAGTATTATTGTTCGGTTGGAGAACACAGAGCCAATGGGCAAGTCGGTATGATCACGGTAGAATAAAAAAATAAGATTTTTTTGAATGCCTTCCTGATTTTGGGGAGGTATTTTTTTTGGGAAAATATTAAAGATGAGGGAATCCTTGAGAAAATTGAGTGACATTACTTCGAAAAATTTCCTCGTCAATAGGGAGAGATAGAGAAGTTATTTGTTCAATAAGTGCATCAAGAAACCATCTCTCATTGCCTTCATTTCGATAAGATTGGAGATAGTCAAATCCACGACGGAATGGAGGCGTAGAAAGCAGAGGCCGCATAAGGACGCCCTGATACATGATAAAATGTTCATCAGGAAGTTGGAAGTATGTACGAAGTCTGTGAGCATGACTCGTGGTATTTGCCGCGATGAATCCTGCGATCTCTCCGGTCAGGCACAAAAATGTTTTAGACCCCTTTTTTATTTCTTCAATTGGCCCCTTTTGTATTGTGGACGTGATCCATGATCGTGACTTGTCATGGGCACTTACGATATGGGATGTCTTAGCATGAACACCCTCAGACCCTTGAAGGGTATGAAAATAATCAAGCCAGTACCATTCGGCATCTGCACATGTCGGTGGAACATCAATATGTCCAGGATAATGTGGTTTGAGTTCGGCAAGTGACATATGAAGATTTTTAATATATATTTCAAAAAGAATAAATGAGGGAAGGGGTGTGTCACCGACCAGAGAACCGCTTTATGGGCGGTCCTCTGGTCGGGCTAGTCGGAAAGGGGGCTCTACTATGCATGGGGGTGGCGTTATGCGCCGTCGTCAGTCCGGTCGTCGGGGCCAGCGGCCTCTGCTTCAAGATACTCTTCGAAAAATGTAATGGCTTTGAAGGCAAGATCTCTTGCGCAGCCTTTCTGGCCACAGCATTCACGTTCGCCCTTATCATATGCCTTGACAATCTCGAAAGCATCTACTCGATGCCAACCCCATACGCTATCTGGGATTTCTGAGATTTCGCCAGCGCGTATTGCGAGCACAACTGTCGCCAGTTGCATTTCTCCATCGCTGTAGTCGTCGGACATAAAGGCGGCGAGCGCTTGTTCGGGGGTGGCCGTGTAAGTGTTGTCAGAGGCAAAATTGAACGGCTGCAAAGCCACCAACATCTCTTCAAGCTCATCCAAGGCGTCCATCAGAGGATCCCTGAATGGGTTCCATCTGTCAAAAATACTTCGGCGAGGTCGACGTTGGGTGTATCTGCTCACAGTGATGCGAATAGGAGGTTTTGTGAATGCCTCCTGTCCATCGGGGACTTGATCTCTCTCGAACACCATTTTGACATCGACCTTCATGGCTGCAATTGCCTCATCCGAAAGCATTCCGAATATATCTTTTGCGATCCAGAAGGTGCCCTTACGGGCAACGCCGTCGACAATGAAAAATATGTCAAGCGGCTTGTGAGTGATGCTCAAATCTTTTTGCATGGCGAGAAATCTCCTTGAGGTAGTTGTTGGTTATACTGTCCACAATCTCTGATCACGATGACCAGACATTGGCGGGTCCGATGAAAAACTTCCATCAAACTTCGAGAGATCCCGTGAAGGATCCTCAGGCACCCTGCTGGTACCTTTTACCGTCTTTTGACTTCTTGCATTCCTCCTTTCCTTTGAATAGAAAAATAAAATAAGGTGAGCAACGAAAGTGCTTCTTTTCGCGCTCGAGATAGACCCCAAGTATTTTGAGATACATCTCGAGCGGAAAGAAGCACAACGTGCTTTCTCTTTTATTTTTTCTTTCCTTCCCTCATTTTTAACGTGCTATTAGTTCTTTTCCCAACAGAAAAACGAGAAGTCTTAGAGTGGGATTAGCGTAGTTACCTCAGCACCTTGGCAACATTTGAGACGGAGTAAGACAATTAAGCGAAAGGTGAGGCCGTGAATAATTGTAAAAAGATATATATTC
>PFOB01000002.1 GCA_002792315.1 Candidatus Roizmanbacteria bacterium CG_4_10_14_0_2_um_filter_39_13
CAATCAAGTGATTCATTTAAAAAAATCAGAGAAGAGAGTTTTCCTCTTCAAAATAAATCTGCACTTCTAACGTTTGCAGAAGATTGGATGAACGGACTTAAAAAGTACCAAGAGTTTTCAAAAGGAAACGAACATCTCCTATTTAAACTAGGTCTTATTGAAAAAGTACCATACAATCAAGAGGGACTGACAAAGCTCTCCCTTCTTCCCAGTAAAGAAGAACTTATGGGAATGTTTATTGGAACCATTAAAAATCCTATGGCAAGGACAACGCGATCTTTGAAGTCACCATTACAAAAATTGGTCTTCGTGTTAAGCCAAAGATCTCAACAAGCAAATTAAATTACTCATTACATTTTTAAAGGGGGTGTCACACAAATATGGCAGACGAAGAAAAAAAATCAGAAATAAAACTTGATGCAAAACTTCAAAAAATTGCAGAACAAATCGAAAAACTTACCGTTTTAGAGGTAGCAGATCTTGCAAAATATCTTGAAGAAAAATTTGGAGTATCTGCAATGCCAATGATGGCAGCAGCGGGAGTGGCAGGAGCAGCTCCAGCCGCAGATGCGGAACCAGCAGAAGAAAAAACAGCATTTAATGTTGTTATTACTGGCGCAGGAGAACAAAAACTTGCAGTCATTAAAGCAGTTCGAGAACTTCGACAAGATCTCGGACTAATGGATGCAAAGAAATTGGTCGAAACACCACCACAAGAACTTTTGACCGGCGTTAAAAAAGAAGAGGCTGAAGAAGCAAAAACAAAGCTTGAAGCAGCGGGCGCAACAGTAGAATTGAAGTAATCTTGATCAAAATCAAGATGTCAAAACGATCAATATGCGGGTGATTTAGTACTTACGATAATCAATCGGGTACTAAATCACCCGCTTTTTTGATATTTGCTCATTTTGAGGTAAATTATCGAACCTTGTGCTCACACAAGGTTCTTTTTTTATGTTATAATCTTTTTTTAACCTCAATTCGTACAGCAATAATATATGACTACAAAAGGACAAAAGAATGATTATGGTGCAGATTCAATTACGGTATTAGAAGGGCTTGATCCAGTAAGAAAACGACCAGGAATGTATATTGGAACAACAAGTCAGCCTGGAGTTAATCATGCACTAAACGAAATTGTTGATAATGGTATTGATGAAGCTCTTGCAGGATATGCTTCTTCTATCCGTATTGTTATCGAAAATAATGACTACATGACTGTCTTTGATGATGGTCGAGGAATCCCCATTGAGATTGTTGATAAATATAAAAAATCAGCGCTTGAACTTGTCATGACAATGCTTCATGCAGGAGGAAAGTTTGGACAAGGAGCGTACAAAGTATCAGGCGGGCTTCATGGAGTCGGCGCATCAGTCGTTAATGCACTTTCGGAACATCTTATAGCTGAGGTCACACGTGAAGGAAAAGTATATCGACAGGAATACGTTCGAGGAATCCCAAAATATGATGTAAAAGAAGTCGAATCCTCCATGCTTAATAATCCATTCAAAACAGGAACTGCTATTTCTTTCAAACCAGATGCTGAAATATTTAAAGAAACAATAGAAATCAATTATTCAAAATTTAAGAAGCAGATTAAAGAAAAAGCGTACCTTATTCCCAATGTAATGTTTCATATTGAGAATAAAAAGGAAATTGACAAAACGGCATATTACTTTGAAGGCGGCATCAGATCGCTTATCCGCGATATGAATAAAGGTAAAAAAACCATTCACAATCCCATTTATCTGAAAGATGCAGATGGAGATATTGAGATTGAAGTTGCGATACAGTTTAATGATTCACTCATTGAGAACGTTCATACATTTGTAAATGTCATCAATACTGTTGAAGGTGGGACTCATCTTACCGGTTTTCGCTCTGCTCTCACGAAGTCCATAAATACCTATGCAAGTAAAATTCTTTCAGAAAAAGATTTTAAAGAAAATTTTTCTGGAAATGACATTAAGGAAGGGCTTTCTGCGGTCGTGTATGTCAAAATGTCTTCAAATGATTTACAGTTTGAAGGACAAACAAAATCTAAACTTGGAAACTCAGAAGTACAATCCGTCGTCCAAACAAAGGTAAATTCATATCTCGATGTATATTTTGAAGAAAACCCGCGAGAAGGAAGAGAAATAATTGCAAAGATACTTCTTGCACAACGAGCACGATTTGCAGCAAAAGCGGCAAAAGACGCAGTCCTTCGAAAAGGTGCTCTTGAAGGTTCTGCTCTTCCTGGGAAACTTGCCGATTGTCAAGAAAAGGACCCTGCAAAATCTGAGATATTTATTGTTGAAGGAGATTCTGCCGGAGGTAGTGCAAAGGCAGGACGAAATCGAAAAAATCAAGCAATTTTGCCGCTATTTGGAAAAATTCTAAACACGGAACGATATCGACTTGACCGCGTCATCTCATCTGACAAATTTAAAGACCTTATTGTCGCGCTTGGATCAGGAATTGGGGAACAGTTTGAGCTCAGTAAAGCACGATATCACAAAATAATCATCATGACCGATGCAGATATTGATGGTTCACATATCAAAACGTTGTATCTCACATTCTTTTTCCGACATCTTACCCCACTCGTTGAAAATGGCTTGGTCTATGTCGCAGTCCCGCCACTGTTTAAAGCTACAAAGGGTAAGAAAAAATTATATCTTTATACAGATTCTGATTTAGAAAAATTCTCTGCTGAACATAAAGAAGAAAACTGGAACATTCAACGATTTAAAGGTCTTGGAGAAATGAACTCCGAAGAACTATGGGAGACAACGATGAATCCAGATACAAGAATACTTAAACAAATTACTGTTGAGGACAATGAGGAAGCAGACGAAACTTTTACTATGCTTATGGGAGAAGAAGTTCCCCCTCGGAAGAAGTTTATCACCACGCATGCAAAGCTTGCAGATCTTGATGTGTAATTTAAAAAAATAATTATTTAACCATTTTATTATAACTATGAATCTTAAAAAACTAAAAACAGGAGAGAACCCACCAGAATTTATTAATGTTCTCGTAGAGATCCCACAAGGATCACTCATTAAGTATGAAATTGATAAAGAATCTGGTTGTATGATGGTAGATCGATTTCATTACACATCGATGCCATATCCATTCAATTATGGATTTGTGCCAAACACTATGGCAGAAGATGGTGATCCCACAGACGTCATGGTAGTATCATCGCAACCTCTGGCTGTTGGTGTGGTAATTCCAGTTCGGGTTATTGGAATGCTTGAGATGGAAGATGAAGCAGGAATAGACACGAAAGTAATTGCCGTGCCGACCTCGAAAGTTGATCCATTCTACGCTCATATTCAAGATATTTTAGACCTTGATGAACCAACACGAAATAAAATCAAACACTTTTTTGACCATTACAAGGAGCTTGAACCAAATAAATGGGTGAAAACAAAAGAGTTTTTAGGGAAGGGTGAGGCGATGAAAAATATTGAAAAGTCAATTACCTAATTATTCATTTAACACAAATCTATGTCTCAATCAAATCAAAAAGCAGGTTTTTGGGTACGCTTTGCCGCAACATTTATTGATGGATTGCTTCTTATGGCAGTTGGATTTTTGCTTGGCGGCCTTCTAAAAAATAATCAATTTTTATCAACGATTATTGGCGCAGCTTACTCAATTTATTTTTGGGTAAAACAAGACGGCATGACGATTGGTAAAAAAGTAATGAAAATAAAAGTTGTTCGAATCGATGGGAAACCAATTGATTGGATGACTGCAGGACTTCGATATGTCGGATATTTCGCATCTGCAATACCTTTACTTGCAGGATTTATCTGGGTTGCATTTGATAAAGATAAACAAGGATTCCATGACAAAATTGCAGGAACGTATGTAGTAAAGGCCTAAATAATAATTTTCTTTTAACTGTAGACACATGACCACCATTCAAAACGCACCAATCTCTGAGGAAATGAAAAAAGCATATCTTGATTATGCTATGTCAGTTATCGTAGCTCGGGCTCTTCCTGACGTCCGCGATGGACTGAAGCCTGTTCATAGACGTATTTTATATGCAATGTACAAAATGGGCCTTACCTCAGGAGGAAGATTCTCAAAATCCGCAAAGGTTGTCGGAGAAGTGCTCGGAAAATATCATCCTCATGGTGATTCTCCGGTCTATGATGCACTCGTACGACTTGCACAAGATTTTTCAATGCGATATCCTTTGGTAAATGGCCAAGGTAACTTTGGATCAATTGACGGAGATCCACCTGCTGCAATGAGATACACAGAAGTCAAGATGACCAAAATTGCTGAAGAACTTCTGTATGATATTGAGAAAGATACCATTACTACCGTTGATAATTTCGACGGTACGCTTCAAGAACCAATGTATCTTCCGGCAAAACTTCCCAACATGCTTTTGATGGGTGCAGAAGGAATTGCGGTAGGCATGGCCACAAAAATCCCACCACACAATCTTACCGAAGTTGTCGATACACTCATCACCATGATCGACAATGCAAAATTCTCAGAAATTACTGCAGATACAACAGGAGATACTCCTTTGGAATCTGAAGGAGCCAAAGCCTCTTCAAAAAAAACGACTTCCAACACAAATGATGTTCGTCTCGATACTGATCTTGTTTTTGGAATAGATCTTGATCAAATTCTTACGCACATAAAAGGACCTGATTTCCCAACCGCAGGAAGCATTTATGGCGCTGCAGATATTCGTCAAGCGTACCAAACAGGGCGGGGAAAAATTTTAATAAGAGCAAAAGTAAAGGATGAAGACTATGGAAAAGGAAAAACAGCTATCATTGTCAATGAACTTCCCTATCAAGTAAATAAGGCAAATTTGGTTAAAAAAATCGCCCATTTGGTCGTGCATAAGAAAATTAACGGAATCTCTGATCTTCGAGATGAATCAGACAGAGACGGAATTCGGGTCGTTATTGAACTAAAACGTGATGCCGTATACAAGAAAGTAATAAATAATCTTTATAAACACACCGAACTTCAGACCACATTTCCGGTAAATATGGTTGCCCTTGTTGAGGGAGTTCCCCAAACACTTTCACTCAAATCAATTCTCGAACTTTATATTCATCATCGGGTTAATATTATTCGAAAACGAACTGAATACGAACTTGCACAGGCAAAATATCGTGCACATATCTTAGAGGGATATCTCATTGCACTTGATAATATTGATGAGGTAATTAAAATTATTCGAAACTCAAAAGATGAATCAATTGCTCGAGAGCAATTGATGAAAAGCTTTGGTCTTTCTGAAATTCAGTCACAGGCAATTCTTGACATGCAACTCAAGAGACTAACCGGACTTGAACGAGCAAAAATTGAAGATGAGTTGGCAAAATTAAGAAAATTAATTAGCTATTTGGAGGAGCTTTTGGGAGATGTATTCAAGATTTTGAAAGTAATAAAAGATGAACTCCTTGAACTAAAAAAACAATTTGGTGACGTGCGCCGCACAAAAGTATTTGTCTCAAAACCAGGAGAAATCACTGATGATATGCTCATTGAAAACAAAGAAGTTATTGTAGTTCTTACCAAAGAAGGATATATCAAGCAAGTACCTCGCGAAACATTCAAAGTACAAAAACGTGGAGGAAAGGGAGTCTCAGGAATGACAACGAAAGAAAATGATGATATTTTCTTTATCACAACTGCAATGGCACATGATTATATGTTATTTTTCAGTAATCAAGGACGAGTATTCAAAACACGCGTCTGGGAAATTCCCCTCGGAGCACGTACATCAAAAGGAAAGGCAATTGTAAATCTTTTGACTCTTCGACCAAATGAAGTGATCACATCTGTTCTATCATTTAACGAAGAGCTCTCTCAAAAAAAGGGAACGAATATTTTGATGGTTACTAAAAAAGGACTCATCAAAAAAACTGAATTTAATAAATATGCAAATATTCGAAGCAACGGCTTGATTGCAATCAACTTGAACAATGGAGATGAACTGCTCACCTCATCCCTTACTGATGGACACATGAATATTATGATCATAAGTCGTGGTGGAAAAGCAATTCTCTTCAAAGAAAAAGAAATTAGAGAAACGGGAAGATCCTCACGAGGAGTTCGAGGTATCAGCTTGGGAGCGGGGGATACAGTGGTTGCCGCAGATTTTTTCACTGAAGAAGATCTTAAAAAAGCAATCATGGTAATTCTTGAAAAAGGAATTGGGAAACTCGTAAACTTAAAAAACTTTAATGATCAGCATCGGGGAGGAAAGGGAGTCAAGATCGCTCCAGCTGGAGAGAAAACAGGAAAAGTAGCTTTTGCTCAAATTGTAGAACCAGAAGATAGCACCATTATTATCACAAGCCAACAAGGACAAGTGGTAAAAACGGAAATCAGTAAAATTCCAAAATACTCTCGAACAGCAAAAGGAGTAATATTGATGCGATTTTCAAAGTCAGGTGATAAGGTTGTAAGCGCGACATTTATCTAAACTCAATGATCATTCCGTGTGTTGACATCGTTTCCTATCTTGACGAACAGTTAAAACTGCAGGTTGCTCAGTTGAAGGAAAAAAATATTTCGCCAAAATTGGTGACTATTCTTCTTGGGCAGGCACCAGAGCAACTTTCATTTGTAAGCATTAAACAACGAAAAGCTGAAATGCTGGGTATAGATTTTGAGTTTCTGAATCTCAGCAACACCCCCCCATTCAAAGAATTTTTGGGTCAATTACTACAGATCGCTCAAAATCCTTCAACGACCGGAATAATAATCCAACATCCGCTTCCCGAACATTATGATCTCGAAAAGATGTATACCCTCATTCCTTCTTCAAAAGAAATTGAAGGTCACTTAACCAACTCATATTTTCAATTTCCATTAAGTCTATCAGTACTTTCAGGACTTAAATTTATTTTTTCAAACGAACAAACGCCAGAAAATGCCGTGGTAGATTTTCAAAATGATATACCGTTTTTCAAAAATGTCCTTCAAAATAAGAATATCGTCATTGCGGGAAAAGGTCCAACGGGAGGCAAACCAATCGGAAAATCTTTCGCAGAAATTGGTGTTCCATTTACCGTAGTTGACTCAAAAACTACAAATCCAGATGATATTTTTCGAAGTGCAGATATTATTATCACCGCAACAGGCAGGAAAGTTATTTCTTCAGACAATATTAAACCTGGCGCAATATTACTTAATGTGGGACTTCGAAAAGAGGAGGGCAGACTTATGGGAGATCTTGATGAAAAGAGTATTGATCAAAAAGCTGCGTGGTACAACATTACTCCACGGGGTTTTGGCCCCCTTGATGTTTCCTATTTATATAAAAATCTTCTTCAATCAGCTCGTCTTAATCTTTCTCCCTAAGATATGAAATCAATCTTTGTTATTACTGGCCAAACTGCAACGGGAAAGACAGCTTATGCACTAGAGCTTGCAAAACAAATGAATGGTGAACTGATTAATGCAGATTCTCGACAAATATATAAGAAAATGAATATTGTGACGGGGAAAGATTTGCATCAGACCGATGGCAATTTCATTAAAATTAACAATATTAACAATGGTGATATTGGATATTTTGAAGTGCCCTTTTCAAATACAAAGCTCTGGCTTTATGACATTATTGATCCAAAATATAATTTTTCCGCTCATGATTATAAAAAATGTGCTTTGAATGCAATTGAGCACATCCTCCAACATAATAAAATACCCATTATTGTTGGGGGGAGTTACTTATATATAAAGAATCTTTTATTTGATACTGTCGATATTCATGTCCCACCGAATGAAAAATTGAGAATAGAACTTTCTGGGTTACCCGTTAAGAAACTTCAAACAAAACTGAGTAATATCAATCCTACAATTTTGGATACTATGAATAAAAGCGATCTAAATAATCCTCATCGATTGATACGAAAAATTGAAATTGAAACAACTCAAAAATCATCAATTAAAAAGCCCTCATCTCCGCTTTCTGATGAATACAAAGTCGAAATTATTGGATTTCGACATAAAAATATTCAAGACTTAGGAAAAATTATTGAGAAACGGGTTATTGAACGAATACAAGCAGGAGCAATAGAGGAGACGCAGGGACTGTTACAGTATGGTTATACTTTAGAATCTCCTGGATTGAATGCAATCGGGTACCGTCAAATTATCTCCTTTTTAGAAGGAGCGATAACAATGCAAAATATGATTCAAGAATGGACTACAAAAGAAATTCAGTATGCGAAACGACAGCATACCTTCATGAAACAAAACAAGGATATAGCATGGACTGAGCTATAAATCTATAGTAACATTTTAGTAGTGATGCAATTTTTAAGTGAGTTATGTTCAAAAATAAACGCGTGACATTGCTATTTTCAGTTGTCTTATTTACTTTTGGTGTCATATTTTTTTCCCTTGCAATTCAAAAATATCAGGTTCTCATTCAAAGTCGAGCAGACGGAAATGTCATTTCTATTGATTTTGGCACAACAAATGAGCATGGAGACAAGCTCATGATCGAGATGGGACTACAGTTGTCTGACATCAATGAAACAGCCTCAGTCGACCAAATCATCCAATATTTTGATGGAACTCCAACATTTGTAAGGGTTGTGGATCCCGAACCTGCAATTGTCGATCATGACAATTTTTCTCGATTGCAAGAAAAAGGATTTTTTTGGTATTTTTCTTCAGATACATATGCTGGACTCACTGCAATTGCAGAAAAATATTTTGAAAAATACCCTGATGGAAGGGCAATTCTTGAGTTGACCAATCATGATGTGCGAAGCATTCCCGATACGGAAGCACTTGCTACGCAGTTTCCCCATGCAATATTTTTTGCATCAAATTATATTAATTGGCCACGCGACAAGGTACGCGAATTAGTAACAGAGTCAAACGTGGTACTCACTCATCCGAGTCTTCATGGAGTCAGTTTTTATGCAGATGCAGGTCAAGGATTGGATAATGTTGCTGAAAATGTGGCATTATTTTGGGATACCTTTTTTGATGCTTCAACTGATATTGCAGGAACTTCAGTGAAGATCAATTGGCCCCACAAGAAGTTTAGTCTTGCACTTTCAGAAATTAAAACTGCAAATCCTACAAATGAAGCAGACATCATTAAGGATGAATCCCAAAAATTTGGAATATTATTAAGTGCATTCTTTAATTATGTTCAGATGAGAGGAGACGAAGAGCGCCTTGGTACAAATAATAACATACCCATACGGTACGTTGGCTTGGGAGAGATATCTGATCTTCGTTCGTCAGCTAAATCAATTGCGAAAGTATTTTCACTTATGTCAAAGGACCAGATGCCCGTTGTATACCCTGACACAGGTTCAGGAACAAATTTACGTGATCAAAAGCCACTCTATGGATTTGTCGCATATAAAGAAGCGATTGGATACCGATTAGTTTTTACAAATACTGGATCTGATGCGATCACACTCCAACTTCCCCGTAATAAGTCATTTGATGGATATACTTCCGTTTCAAATATTCGTGGACAGATCAATGCTATCGAACCAGAAAATAAAATTGTTTTTCAGCCATACGAAGTCATTGCGGTATTTAAGGGCGATCTACCAAATAGTTCCCCAACTCAAACTCAACCCACATTACCAGCCGAAGCAGCAAATCAACTGGTCTGTGATCCGGGGTCAAATCCATATAATTCTGACTCGATGGTAGTGACAAATAATACGCAAGAAACAATTAACAACTTGACGTCGGTGACCTTTCGCTGCAAATATATACCCAATAAGATACGAGAAGGATTTTACAAATGTGAGACATGTGAGGATAGTGATGAGGTAAATAACCCTGACTGTCAGATTGGTATTTATGATCCAAATTCTTCAATTGAGGCATATAGCCTCGCTCCTGGAGAAAGTAAAACAATAAACGTTCGGGCAAACCGATGCGAGATAATTCAATTTGATACGTATAATACGGCTGCCCATGCAGATGATAGCAATCTTGAATGTTACAATATTAGATCGCAACAAACCAATCCTGGACCTCCTGCTCGATGGCCGGGAGGAATTGCGTTTGGAATAAACCAAAACTCAGATGGATATAATGAAACTACTCAGACATGTGCTGCAGTAAGTAATACGCCGGCGCCAACGATTCCAACCAACACGCCTCCGGAGAATGCAACGAGCACACCAGTGCCATCTGAAACGCCAACAATGGTTCCTCCAACTGAAACACCATCTCCAACAAATACCCCGGTGGTTCCAACCGATACTCCACGTCCAACTGAAACACCATCTCCAACAAATACCCCGATTCCTCCAACGTCAACGAGTACTCCAGTACCCCCAACGCCGACTATAGTTCAACAACTTACTGTAGATAAACAGCCACCAGGAAGCACTTCATGGAGTCTGATATTGGTACCGATTGGAATTATCATTCTTGGATTATTGCTTTAATGAGAAAGATTCGGTTGATATAACGATTTATTCATGAAATAATCACTATATATGGCTCTTTCATTTATCACCAAAGTTGAAAAACAACTGGAAAAAAACCACACGCCGCTTGATACCAAAAAGCTATCCGAACCAAAAAAAGCTGCAAATACGCATACTGCGGTAAGCAGTAAAAGCAGTCTGGCCAAAATCCACATACCATTTGAGTTTGATAAATATATCCTTATTGTAGTCGTCTCCATACTGTTTTTCTTATCTGGATTCGGGTTTTGGATATATGTGAATTATTTTATGTCCTAACTACTCACAAACATGGCACAAGTTAAAAAAATCACAAAAAAGAATATCTTCCTTATCTCCGCCATATCTTTTTTTGTGCTTGGCGTGATTTTTTTTTCATTGGCTATACAGAGATACCAAGTACTTACGAGCTCAAGGGCAACTGGCGGCAATCAATGTACCCAATGTAGTGGCTCATGTTCAATAGATGGTCAATTTTGTGAAGAGCCCACTGGAGGATGTGTTGAAGGAAAAAAAGAGCTTAAAATTTATAAATGTGAGGGTGCATCTTGGACATTCAAATACAATCAGGCTGGTGGATCCTGTGCAGGAAATAATGAGTGTAGCTCAGTATCGCCGACCACTGGAGCAGGAACACCAACGGGAGTACAACCTACTCAAGCTCCGCCCCCATCAGGAACATGGAATCAGTGCGATGCTACACAATCCAATAAACCCTGTGGGAGCTGTAGCATAAAAGAAAATGGCATCAGTGTCAACTCTGCTGGATTGAGTACTGTCGCATTTGGATGTCAGTTAATTTGTGATCCAGGTAACTGTCCATCAGGAACATATCAAGTCAATGACACATCATGGTTTTGGTGTTCCGGATCTGAAGGGGGTGTTTGTGTAAATGGAAATAGTGATTTGATTGATAGTGGACATTCAACAAGTAGTGTCGGATCACTTACAATAAGTGATTCTAGCCCAAATGCTACTAATAATGGATTTAGCTGGAGCTTTAGTATTCCGAATTGGACAAACTGTGGCCGAGTTCAAGTCGATGTCAAAATCAACGCAAATGGCGTAAGTCTTGCGGGAGATACAAAAGGATTTGGAAGCGACTGCGACATCCCACCCACCAATACACCACCCCCTGGTTCAACGAGTACACCTACAACACCTCCTGGTACGACAAACACGCCAACAACGCCACCTAATAATACCAACACACCTACATCACCTCCCGGTACGACAAACACGCCAGTACCACCAAATACCAATACGCCACCACCAAATACTCATACGCCAACAAGGGTACCTCCTACAAGTACGCCAACAAAAACACCAACAAACTCGCCTACCAGTACTCCGACAAAGACCGCAACTCCCGTGCCTACCGAAACCCCCGTCCCGACGGCAACACCTGTACCCACTGCAACACCTGTTCCAACAAATACTCCCGTTCCACCAACACCAACTACAGTGGTAATCGCACAAGCTCCGACGGCAACGCCAACACCGGTGACGCAACTTACAGTTGAGAATCAAAAACCAGGAATCACGCCATGGAGTTTGATTCTCGTACCAATTGGACTATTACTTCTTGGATTGCTACTGTAAGCAATATCAATAAGCAAAGCGAAGAAATTAAAATTTATTCAAAAGTGGATGTTTGAGTGTTCTCAATATGTTTGAGTTCACTTTTGGATTAATTTTCGATTTTGAGCGAAGAATCTTATTTGTTGAACAACTTTGTGAAGACTTCTTTTGGAACCTCAACTTTTCCGATCATTTTCATTTTTTTCTTTCCTTCTTTTTGTTTTTCAAGAACCTTTTTCTTTCGACTCACGTCACCGCCACCAACTGTTTTGCCGCCCTTGGTCAAAACATCTTTGCGAAATGGTGATAATCGCTCAGATGCAATAATTTTCCCTTTGTATTGTGCTTGAATTTTAACTTCAAACTGTTGACGAGGAATCAAATCTTTCATGCTTTTAGTAAGATGCATGGCAATTTTTTGTGCACGCTCATGTACGACAATCTGAGAAAATTCTTCAATTTCATCTCCATTCAAAAGAAGTAATAATCGTGAAGCATCTACTATTTCATATCGAAGCATTTCCCAGTCAAATGAAGCATATCCAGAAGTAACTGATTTCAACTGATCAAAAAAGTCTGAGATCATTTCAGCAAGCGGCATTTCATATTCAATAGAGACCTGATTCTTATTGTCCATATGAACAAATGTTGCCCGATGATCTTCACACAACTGCATAATACCACCAAGATACTCTTGGGGAGTAATAATAAGAACTTTGACAATAGGCTCTTTGATTGCATCACCTTCAATTTGATAATCTACCTGTGGGGGGGTGAGAACAAGACTCAAGTTGTACTCTCGCTCAAGACGTTCTCGGATAACATCAGCGTGCAGTAGTCCCAAGAATCCTACCCGATACCCCGCGCCAAGTGCTTGACTGTACATCGGTTTAAATTCAAGCGCTGAATCGGTCAGATAAATTTTCTCAAGAGCTTTCATCAGCCGCTCATAATCTGCTGCATCTGTCGGGAAAAGCGATGCAAAAACCACAGGATTTACTTTTTTATATCCGGGCACCCCAACACTTTTTCCTTGGTCAATGATTGAATCACCAACACGAACATCACGAATATCTTTGAGATTAGTGACAATATATCCGATCTCTCCCGCTGAGATTGCGGATTGCGCCACAAGGTCCGGCGTAAATATGCCAACTTCGGTCGATTCAAAAATCCGATTTCCAATGGCAAGCTTCATTTTCATCCCGCGACGCGCACTTCCTTCAAAAATACGGACAAATGCAATGACTCCTTTGTGCGTATCAAAATATGAATCAAAAATGAGCGCTTTGAGAAGATCATCTGATTCGACAAAATCGGCAAGAGCTGGAGGAGCAGGAATTTTTTCGATAATAGCTGATAATACTTTTTCAACATTTTGTCCGGTTTTTGCAGAAATTTGAATGACTTCTTCTGAAGAGATCCCGAGAAAATCAGAAAGTGCAGTGATTGTTTTTTCAACTTCAGCGTTTGGCATATCAATTTTATTAACAACCGGAATGATCACCAGATTCTTATCAAGCGCTTTGTAGATATTTGAAATGGTTTGAGCTTGAATTCCTTGTGTTGCGTCAACGAGAAGAATCGCACCCTCGACACAGGCCAAGGTTCGGTCAACTTCATAAGAAAAATCGACATGACCGGGGGTATCGATTAAATTCAATATATATTCGCCATATGACATCCTGACAGGAGCAAGTTTGATCGTAATACCACGCTCCCTTGAAATGGGGTTCCGATCAAGCATCTGCTCATCATGTTTATTTTTGTCAATCGTTCCGGTCATCTCCAAAAGACGATCCGCAAGCGTGGACTTTCCGTGGTCTACGTGAGCTATGATTGCGAAGTTACGGATTTGTTTCATAAGGTTATATTGTACACAATAAGCGCACAGGAACAATCGGAATCAAAATGTTATTACAGAAGAATTTTCCCTAGATAATCCGAATAGTAGTAGCTCCTTTTCCTTGCCCCCACAAATCTCCATGAACAACAATAAATTTGCTGTTCCTTTTTTGTTCAATTTTATCCTGTAGAATTCTCACTGCTTGTTTTATTGCTACCATCTCCGCATTAAGACT
>PFOB01000045.1 GCA_002792315.1 Candidatus Roizmanbacteria bacterium CG_4_10_14_0_2_um_filter_39_13
TGTGGCGGAAGATTAAACCTACCCTTTGTAAAGATGAACGTCAGATTCACGAAGATATTGATATTGCGCTTCATATACGAGATGTGGGAGGAAAAATTTGTTTTGATCGAACGAATATTGCAGTAACTTCTACCCGTCGGCTTGTTCAAAAACCACAATCTTTTTTCCTCGAATACCCCCAGCGTATCATACGAATGATGATCACGCACTAGTTTTCGTCAATTGTTTCGCTGCTTTTCAAACATCGTCTCAACTTCCTGAAGCGTGGTGACGTCTGATGCAGCTTTATCATCGCGAAACCTTTCAAGACGCGGAAATCTCAGCGCAAATCCCGCAACATCAACCGCAAAGGAAGAACCTGACTTTGAAGGCTTTAATATTTTACCAGCAGTATGAACGGGAGACCGTGAAATTTCATCTGCCTTAATTTCAACAACAATTCCCGGTGCAATCCACACATCAACATCCATCAGTTTATCTACTTCATACTGTTTGGGCATTGTCTTAACTTGGAGTTTTGTACTTTGTTTTTTTAACCGTCTCCATTCATCATCAGTAAGACCGGTACCAATCTTTGCAATCGTCATAAACATCTGTTTGTCCACGTCATAAATTCCGGCTAAAAAGGCGCCAATGCCAAACTGAGTTCGTTTACCCTTTCCAAAGTCATATCCCATCACCAAACAATCGATCGTATCATCGATTTTTGACGAATAACTCCGCTTAAGCTTGATCCAATTCCATCCCCGCGCTCCTGGTTGATAAGTTCCATCAAGTTTTTTAGCGACAATTCCTTCCAATCCCTTGGTGATTGCATCATCAAACATTATTTCAAGTTTTTCAGGGTCATCAATAATCGCTTCTTCTGCGGGAATAACGCCATGATCAGCGTGATTGTTATGAATATCAATGATTGATAATAATGCTGCTCGTCGGTTGGTAAATGATTCTGAAACGTAATTTTTCCCTTCTAAATAAAGCAGTTCAAATACAAATAATTTAAGGGGAATTTCTTTTGCTTTTTCTTCAATGTCATATTTCCGTTTTCTTTGGACAGTCTCCTGAAATGGTAAAAAACTATTTGTGTGTGCATCATATCCAATCGCTTCTCCTTCTAAAATAACTTCATCCGCCTTTACTTCCGTGCGTACTGCTTCAACAACGTCAGGGTACATAAAGGTCGCATCATCAAGCCCACGCGTATATAAACGGACTTCCGATCCTTTTTTGTGGACCTGAAGTCGAAATCCATCAAATTTTGGTTCAACGGCACAGGCGCCAATTTGTTTAATGATTTCTGCTCCCGAAGATAATCGCTCAGCACGCATCATAAGTATTGGAGTAAATATTTGAGGCTCAAGTTTTTCTACTTTGGAAAGACCGTCTTCTTTGAGGATCTTTCCTATCAATCCCAAATCAGGATGTACATGATATGCTTTTTGAAGTATTGGGCGAATTCCTTTGTCTCCCTGATGCATCCAGGAAAGGGCATCAAGTACTGTCATATCTGAAAAGCCCAATCGTAAGACGCCAAGAGGAATCCTGACAATATAGCGTGCAGAAAGTGGATCAAGCTCTTGAATAAGTCCTGATAAACGAGATATCTTTTCATCTTGCGATCCTTCTCCCGAAGCGTGTGCAAGTGATTCGAGCGTTTTAAATACCGTAAGAACATCTGGTGTTCCTTCAAGCATTGATGTTTGTGCATTTTTATATTCTTGTGTTGTCTCTCCGATATCTCCACTTTGTTTATATTTTTTGGTAAATTCGGATGGATCAATTTGAAGCGAAGATGAAATAGCACGAATGACCATTTTCTCAGCCATCCCAAAATTCAATGTTTTATATTTTGGCGTCAATCGTCCAAGCAAAAGATATACAACCTTTTCATACTCATCTGGATTTAACTGAGTAAAGAGATCGGCAAGAATCTCAGTAATCTGCAACCGAGAGGCTGTTTTTTCGATTTTTTCGATGTATACCGAAAGTTGTTTAAATTTCATAAGTTCGTAAACGCCTTGAGCGTGTTATCCGGTTAATACATATCGTGCAGCCTTTGTTTTTCCTATTTTTTTTATGAGTTTATTGTTGATAAGTTCTTTGATATCTCGCAAAATTGAATCTTCAGAAATATCAGGAAAAAGGGATGCAAATGCTTTGTTTTGAATATATCCAATATCTTGCATATATTCAATAAGCTTGATCTGACGATCGGTCAGAAAAATTTGTTTCCCCCCAAAATTTTCTTTCATCTTGGCATCTTTGGATAATCTCAATATTTTGTCTTTGACTCGAACAAATTCAACCGATGCACCAAAGGTAAAATATTCAAGCCAGGTGGTCATATCTCCTGACGTTGCCCGTTGTAAATTCTCATAATATGCCATCGCATCTTTGTCATAGTACTCCTCAAGTGAAAAAAACCTTCGAATATCATATCCCCCCAAAAGCAAAATGAGTGTTGAAATAATGCGTGCCACTCTTCCGTTTCCATCAATATATGGGTGAATGCGAACAAGCTCGTGATGCGCGATTCCTGCTTTTAGAATCGGATGTAGCTCATCATCTGAAATGTTATTCGTCCACGCAATAAACTCCTTCATCAAATACGGAACCTCCAGCGGAACTGGCGGTTTGAACGTCACTTCACCCGTCTCTGAATTTTTTATTACTACTTGCTTTGTTCGATATTTTCCCGATTGATCAGAATCTAAAATATTTTTTACGACAAATTCATGAATTTTATGCACGAACTGTTCGGTAATTTGAGCATTTCTCTTTTTTGACTCCTGATCGATGAGATCAATTACCTTCCGATAATTGATCACTTCCTGTACATCCCGCGCACGCGCCATCACTTCTTTTCCTCGAAGTACGTCATACGCTTCATTTTTCTCGAGTTTATTTCCTTCGATATGTGTGCCGTGATGGACCGATCGGACGATTGCATCCTCTCGAAATTCCTTTTCCCAGAGGGGTAATATTGGTGCATGTTTTATCACCTCTTCAACCGCTTCAATGGTTGAAATATTTTTGAGGATTTTATTGGTGATTTGAAATTTCGGGGCAAACATGTAAGCTTCATTATATCCAATGGTTGAGAGAATTATGCGGGAAAAGCAGTTTATTTTCCAAATCTTCGTAAGCGCTTTCGATAATCATCGATGCATTTTTCAAATAACTCTGGAGTAAAATCAGGAAAACATTCATCAATAAATGCAAACTCCGCATAAGCTGATCCCCAGAGCAAAAAACCAGACAAACGTTTCTCACCACTGGTTCGAATAATCAAGTCTGGATTTGGAATATCTTTTGTGTCCAGGTATGAGGAAAGGAGTGCTTCATCAATATTATCAGTGTTTGGATTGTCTTTTAAAAGCTGTTGAACGCCGCGGAGAATTTCATCTTGGCCGCCATAATCAAGAGCGAGAACCAAGGTATTATTATGAAAGGTTTTTGTTTGATCTTCTGCATTTTGAATTTTCTCAAGTAACTTCTTACTGATTCTGTCTTTTCTTCCAATATGAATAAGTTTAACTTTATCGACGATTGCTTCTTTTAAATAATCATCAATCCATCGTTCGTATATCTTCATTAAGTATCCCACTTCATCTTTGCTCCGTTTCCAATTTTCTGTTGAGAATGCCCAAAGAGTAAGTATTTCAATTCCAAGTCCGCGGGCTTTTTTCGTCAATTCCTTGGCTCTATTAAAACCCCGCCTGTGACCTTCTATCGTTGGTAATCCTCTATTTCTCGCCCATCTGCGATTTCCATCCGGAATTATAGCGACATGTTTGAGAGTATTTTGCATAGAATTTTAAGAGTTTGTACGTGTGTGAATCTTGCTTTTCGTATAGTAGTATTATACACTCATTTATATGCTTCCGACCCCTCTCATCAACCCCACTACCTTCCCCGCAGTCCGATTTGCAAACATCAGTGTGCTTCTTGGAGTGCTTATTCCACTCATGTATATTGTTGGTGGATTGATATTTGGATGGATGCTCATTTGGTCGGCATATCTTATAATTACTGCAGGTGGAGATCCTGAAAAAGTTCAGAAGGCTCAACAAACCGCAACATTTGCGGTTATTGGCATCTTTGTAATCATCATAGCAATCGTATTAGTCAAGCTTTTTGGATTTATTACCAATATTGATTTTCCCTTTTTATGAACACGCTAATTTCAATAATGAACTCAGTTTATTCTCTCTCAGCAGCCGGAATCAATAGCGTATTTGGGAGTCCAATAAAGCCTCCTGGTCCAGTATTTGATAATCCTGCGGTTGGACTGGGGAAAGTTTTGATGACAACAGTGCAAACATTTGTTTTATTTGCTGCATTTGCGGCACTCATCTATCTCTTATGGGGAGCAGTGCTATGGGTAACGTCTGGCGGAGAACAAGAAAAACTAGAAAAAGCTCGACTCCAAATGACTCATGCAGTTTTGGGGATCATTCTCATGATTGCCTTCCTCGGAATATTTACCGTAATAACGGGGGATATTCTTGGCGTAATTCGACGAGATCAGGATGGCAACTGGCGTTTTGAAATACAAACGGTAAATTCATGCGTTATTGATACCCAAACTTGTGTTCAAAGTTCTTCTGTTTGTTGTAATGCACCTGCTTCAACATGTCAACCAAATGCTTTACCTCCTGGTAGTCCACCAGGAACATCACCAATTTACACCTGTAGGCCGTAGTTTGTTCAATACAACCCCTGAATGATTTTGTGTGAATGAAATAATATTTTGCTTGTGAACTATTCTTTGAATATCTACTCCTTCTGTTTTCATAAACAAAATGAACCCCGATCCTTTTTTCAACCCTCCTGCCCCCGTCACTTTTCCTACCCCATAGGGTTTTAACGATTCGAGCAATTTCTGAGTATCTTTTGAAACAATGCCAAGCTCAACAAGGAGTTTTTGATTTTCTTCAATTGCATCGGTAAACATTTTTAAGTCCTCTTTCACAATACTTATTACCATTCGTTTGGTCACCCGCTCGATCCCTGCAAGTGTTCGTTCTATTTCTTTGGGATGCTTGTTGTAAAGATTCCCCACATGCTTTACCATATCCGCAGTTGTTTCTACTGGTCTTCCGGTATTAATAAGAATCATATTGTCTTGGAATTTTTTTGGAATTTTGAAGTTGAGAGCAGAAATTGTTTTTAAAAACTCAAATTCTTTTCGGTAAAAAATCAAGCCACCAAAACATGATGCGCTCACATCAACGCCCGATGGCATGCCATGAAAATATTTTTCGCATTGATACGCGAGAGAATTTATGACCTGCTTTTCGTACTGTTTCCCGGTATAAAAATGAAGAAGCGCTGCAACTGAGGCTACGCAAAATGCGGCTGACGAACCCATGCCTCTTCCTTCGGGAATGCGTGAGTCAATCTTATAAATATATTCCTGGTCAGAGAATGAGATGTTATTTTTTTGAAGATATTTTTTTACTATGTTCTCGCTATACGTTACTTCTTTTGTTTTTGATATCACGTCAGTTGCTCGTTTTTTTCGTATGGAGAATGTGAGCGCAAGATCGATTGCCGTGACAAATGCAGGTTTTGTATATACTACTGAGTGTTCACCGGAGAGAATAATCTTTCCTGGAGCTGAATAACTAATCATGACAGGGGAACAAACTTGACGGTATATTCAAGTACATCTTCGGGCCCGACATCTCCATTTCGACGAAGGATAGAGCGAACTTTTTTCCCAATTTCACGATCTTTTTTTTCAAAATCAACCATCTGTCCATAAATATTTGACGAATCATCAAGTTTGACCAAAACAACAGTATACGGCGTTTTTGATGAATATTGTGGTGGGGCAACATTAATCTCTGTCCATGAAATAATTGTTCCATTTTTTCCCAAAAGATCTCGATCAGTTTTTTGTTTTCGCCAAATTTTGACTGGACTATGTGACATTTGATATCTTTAAATTCCTAATATTGAAACGACGGCAACTCCCCCACTCCCTCCAACATTGTGAGCCAACCCATACGATGCGTTCTTAACTTGGCGTTCTTGTGCTTGACGTGTAAGTTGTAAATATACTTCTCCAATTTGTTTTATTCCGGTGCTTCCCACGGGGTGACCCGCTGCCTTGAGCCCCCCTGACGTATTAACAATCGTATTGTTTCCGGAATCTCGATGAGTGACCATTTCCTGAGCAAGCCTTCCTCCTTGACCCTTTTTCCAAAATCCCAGATCTTCAAGTGCGAGTATTTCTGCAATAGAAAAACAGTCGTGAACCTCCATAACATCAATATCGGTGCGATTTATTTTTGCTTTCAAAAATGCATTATTTCCGGCAACTTTCGTAGATTCAACTTCATCAAGGCGTTTTCTTTTTGCGATAGAAATGGTGTCCGTTGCCGTTTCAGACGAAAGAACCGTGACACTTTTTCTGTTTTGTACCATCTGAGAGTCATTGGTCATGACAAGCGCAGTGGCACCATCCGAAATCGGAGAGCTGTCAAGAACTTTGAGTGGATATGCAACGTATGGACTTTCCAATACATTATCTATCGTGACATATCGTCTGAAATGCGCCTTATCATTGAGTACTCCATGTGCATGATTTTTGACAGAAATTGCCGCCAAATGCTCTTCGTTGTACCCATACTTATTAAGATACACCTGAGCCATCAACGCATACACTCCCGGAAACGTAAGCCCCACTGATTGCTCCTTGTGAGACGCTGCGGTTGCAAGGGCTTCAGTGATCTCTGACGCGGTGATATCGGTCATTTTCTCAGCACCTAAAACAAGCACTGTTTTATTTGGATTACTTTTCAAGTATTCATGAGCAGTATGAAATGCCATTCCACCTGATGCGCATGCTGCCTCAGTCCGATATATTGGGATATTGACATCAAGAAGTTCTGACAAATGTGCAGATAACAAAAGTTGTTTCTCAACTACCCCTCCCAGCATATTGCCAAAAAATATTGCATCAATCTGCTTCATTTCAATTTGAAGATCATTCATAATTCCGGTTGCTGCCTCAAGAAAGAGATCATCGAGGGATTTGTCCCAAAGCTCTCCAAACGGTGTCGAGTAATATCCAATGATTGAGCTCATATTATTTCATGTTCATAAACTTTGTATATGTTGCGTAATCGATATATTCTTTCTGTAAAATACTTTTCTTGAAGTGCTTTCTTTTTTTATCAATATGTTTGGTTATTTTCATCTGCATTGCATCTGATCCTGCACCTGAGCCATATGATGCAAACAATATATTGTCACCGGGGCGCGCCACTTCCAATACTGCGACAAGTCCCATGAGTGCTGAGGCAGAATACGAGTTTCCTAGAGTAGGCACTACGTATCCCACTTCCATCTGTTTCCCGGAAAATCCAAGCTGACGTGCTGCTTTTAATGGAAAACTTCCGTTTGGCATATGGAATACGACATGATGGTAATCTGACGGTTTTGTATTGGTTTTTGTTAATAATCGCTTCACGGCTTCACCCAAATGTTGAAAATATGCAGGTGTCCCCGTAAATCTTCCGGCATGAGATGGAAATTCAGACTTTGCTCTTCGCCAAAAATCCGGCGTATCTGAAGAGTATGAATGCCAACGTATAATTTCTGCAATAACTTTTTCATGCCCCACAAGCCATGCATTCGCGCCAGACCCCGCAGAATATTCGAGCGTGTCTTTCGGTCGAGCATTTGCCTTATCAGTCGCGCAAACGAGTGCTGATTCAATGTCGCCTGACTTTACCATGCCGAGCGCTGAAATAAGAGCGCCTGTTGCCGCCTTACACGCAAATTGTGTGTCATATGCGAGATAATCATGCGAAAGACCAAGCCACTCTGCAAGTGAAGTAGATGTGGGCTTAACTGCATATTGAAACGTCTCTGATCCGACAAATACTGCGCCAATTTGTTTTTTTGCTTTTTTGTCTCCTGATAAAAATGACGATGCCGCTTCATACGCCATGGTGAGTACATCCTCATCAGTTCCCGCAACTGCCTTTTCTGTAATGCGAAGTGATAGTTCGACTTTGTCAGCACACTTCCCCCACTGATTGGCTATGTCTTCAATCTTGATGCGATATTTTGGAATATAAAATCCGTAATCTACGATACCAAACATATTTAAAAATTAATTATCTTCCTAACATACGATGAGTTTTTGCAAGCGTTCCTTCCGCAATTGAGGCAATAAGTGAAAGCTCACCCGCAAGCACCGCAGCTCCCAAAACCTCTCCAAGCTCTTGACTTGTTTTTGCGTTGGTAATTGCTCGAGCCTCAGTTTGTGCTTTCAATTTTGTACCACCACCCACGGTACCAAGTAATATGTCCGGCACATATACCGAAAAATACAAATCACCATTTTCAAGTACTTCTGCAAACGTAACGCCGAGAGCCCCTTCAGAAATATGCGCTAAGTCTTGTCCAGTCGCTGCAAAAAAAGCTGCAACGATATTGGCAAAATGCGCATTGTACCCCATTGACCCTGCCATGATCGATCCGCCCCAACATTTATTGATCACCGTTTTCTCGATATCACGAGGCTTTACATGAAGTAGCTTTGCAACAATCTCTTGTGGAATAATTGCATCAGCGTGAATCACCTGTCCGCGACCCAGAATTATATTGAGCCACGATGGTTTTTTATCGGTATCAAAGTTTCCTGCAATCGCAAGAAGTTTGTGCGGTGTATTTTCTTCAATATATTCTGCCATCTTTGATGTTGCGATGGTTGCCATATTCATCCCCATTGCTTGATCAGTATCAAACTGAAATCTCACATATACATATCGACCCTGATGAGCTGAAGAAACGTTTTTGAGCTTCAAATGATTTGATGTTTCTTCTGCAACACGCATAAGCTCTTCACGATTTTGCGTAAGCCATAAGCACAATTGTTGTCCTTCTTTTATATTTTCAACCGCAAATACTGGACCTCTCGTCACCCCAACAGTATTTACCATAACCGATACTCCCCCTGATTCATTGATCACCTTGCATCCTCGATTTACTGACGCAACAAGTGCTCCTTCAGTCGTTGCAAGGGGGATGTATATTTCTGCATGCTCCGCTGATCCATGAATTTGTATTGGCCCGGCAATTCCCAAAGGAATTCCTATCGCGCCAATGAGATTTTCGCAATGAATACTCTCTTCATCATCTTGAATGGTATTCCCAATAGTATCGAGTGATATATCGAGCTCTTTCCCAATTTCCAGCCGACGCTCTGAATGATTTTTTTGAGATCTCAGATTCATAGTAAGATAGTCGTGTGAAAAGACGAAATCATTCAATACGACTTGAAACTCATAAAAAGGGGATACGGAATAATCGAAGAGAATAGAGAAATAATGAATAGGGAATCATACATGCTCCATATAAAAGCAGGCTGTAAAAAATGCGATAAAAAGTAAATCTTGTCACGAGCCGAACCGCAAGATACATGGTGATTATTTTCCAGATAAGAATTGCAATTGAAAAACTGATATATAAAATACTAAACCCTTTCCCCAGAAGTGATACGGTTCGTGGTGGAGGCAGTACGTAGTACAACCACGAATTTGCCAAGAACCACACCAATGTTGGAATTAACGCATAGCCAAAAACGAGGAGCGCAGGCTTAATTTTAATCTCTTTTTCATTGGTCGTTGCCATTTGAAGTAGAGCAAAGAAGCCCACGGTTAAAAGAAAATGCACTAGGGTAAGGCTGAACAGAAGAAAGGGATGATGTTCATATTGGCGAAGTTTGTCGGCAATATAAAAATATCCCCCAATACTCAGAATAATGAGCGCCAATTGGATCATATCATCGTCACGAGCGATTGAACGCATGGTTTTATAGGGAGAAAACGCGAGACGTACCACGCGATGAAAGAAAACGACTATTGATGATCCAACCCGTGAAATAATTTTTTCAAAATCCATGTTGAAGTAATGAAACAAGTTGGACTACTATTGGGCCAAAAAAAAGATACATCGCAACTGCCGTACCCAATGAGATCGGGATAATAAAGACTATGGGTAACGACTTGAGAGGACTGGTTAATAATTTGTAGATATTTGTCAAAAAAGGAAGATGAAGATCATTGGGTTTTAATTCAAAAATCCGATCAAGTTGTGCATCGAGCTTGTTTGAATTTGACACCTGATATTTCTGACTCATGGTTTGGTGTTATAACATTCAATAAACGCTTTTCGTGCTCTATAGAGCAAACTTTCAGTTGATTTGAATGTTTTTGCTAATTGTTTTGAAATTTCCTGTACAGAATGCTCTTCAATATATTTTAGTCGTAAAATGAGTCGATAATCATGCGGAAGCTCATGCATCGTCACTTCAAATTTGTGCTGAAGATCATGCCTTTCAAGCTCATCATCCATAACGATGTGTGATAGTCCCTCAACCACAAATGATGGGAGATGAGAAAACAATACCTGCTTCATCTTCTTTTTTCGCATGTAGTCTATTGCCTTATTTCGTGCTATTGCAAACAAAAATGTTTTTATCGAACACTGAAATCGAAAATCTCGCAACCCTTCTAAAAATTGGATGAAAATATCCTGAGTGATTTCTTCAGCAATCGGCTTATGAGGAATGCGTTTGTACACAAACCCAAATATCTGGGGATGGTACTGTTTGTACAGAATGTGAAGTGCACGCTCATCTCGATTGATGATGCGTTTTACCATCTCTTGATCGTGATCAGACGTAATGATCTTGGTCATAGAAGGTAATTATACATAAGTTATATGTCTTAATCTAAAGAGACGGTGTAGATTTTTTCATTATTTACCGTAAAAATCATTTCGTCATAAACAAATAATGCATTTGCTTTTGCAAACGCATTTGATTGAATCTGTCTTTGATACTCCCCTTCTTTTGTCAGAATGTATACTGCAGCATTTTTCTTATCGAGAACGTATAGCTGATCAATGTCCGAATCGGTGTAAATATGATCAAACTGAGCATTTTCTGTTGGAAACTCTGGAGAAAATCGTTCCCGTACCCCTGAAAGATATTTTTGAACTGAATCTTTGGTCGATATATAGAGCGATCCATCAATTGAAAGACCAGTGGCACCTGCAAGACTGATTGTCTGACCTGCACCAAAATATTTCTTTTTGTCAGAATATCCCCCTTCGGTGACGAGAAACTTATATACTTCATCCGCACCCTCATCAAGCACATAAATATTTCCATTATAAAGCTCCATATCTACCACATTTTTCATACTGTCTTCTTCAACAATAGTATTTACCTTACTTTGCGTGGTGAATTTAAATATTCCGTTTTTTGGTGTGACAAAAAATATATCACCACTATATATGCCGATCGCCACTGCTGAACCGACATCTTTGTGAACATATTTCTTAACAGATTTATTGTCTACATTGAGTACATAAATCATATTTTGATCGGCATCAAGAATTGCAACAAGCTCGCCTTCTTTTGCAATCATACTTCCCTTGGCCTCTTCATTTTGAAGGGTAAGATCATAAAACTCTTCAAAATCTTTCGATTCTTTTTTGACAATCTTTCCTTCTGATTCTTGAATTTTTGATTCAAGTTGCGTCACTTCGTTGGAATAATTGTCACCCAGATCTTTTTTTAGCTGTGCCACCATTGTTTTTGCATCGGCAATCAAGACAATTGACTGATCTAAATTCAGAAATGCTTCATCTTCAGCATCAGACAATTTCGTATCTACCTCGACATTGGTTTTCTCTATACGATCTCTTATCTTGGTAGCTTCTCTCCGCTTATATCCAAAAACAACACTCCAGGTGAGGAGTGCAAGAATGATTACTGCAGCAATAATAGTAAACTGTTTGGTTCTTAAAAACCCGAGAATTTTTTTCGGAAATGATACAGATTGAAACGAATCTTGAGGAGGCTGCATATCAGGGGGCGGAGTTGGCGGATTGGTGCTGGGTACTTGGACAATAGTTGGAGGCACAACACTCAAAGATTTTTGACGCTCATCAGAATTTTGGGCTATTGGAGCTTCTTTAGAGGGGATGATTGAAGTTGGATCCTCCAATTGACCAAACTCGACAAAAAGTGCGGCAAAACCCTGATCTTCTTCACCATATTCTTGATCATTTAATTTTTGTAAAATATTTGCAGGTTTTTCAACTTCAATAAATGCTTGAATATCCTCTGTTTTTCCGATCAAATCCTGAATCTTAGTCGTGGTAAATAGAGCCAAATCATATTGATTGAGATATCCCGAAGCTGTTTTATCTCCTGAAAGGAGGATATCAAATGTATTGCCACGACGAAAATACACCTGACCCGCCCCAACTGTTTTGACATACAATGCTTCTTTATAGAGCATTCCAATAGAAAGTCCCACATGTGCCGGAAAATTCAGTTTGAGAATAAGGTCGCTTACCGTATGTTCAAATGAAGATAAATTATCAATCTCAGCAGAAAGAAGTCCTTCTTTAAATGATTCTAACCTTTTTTTTCCATCTTTTTCTGTAGTGCCGTCTTCAAAGGATAATACCCCATAAAAATTCCCGGTTATAAAAAATTCAGTAAAACCGTGTTCAAATTGTTTTCCTTTGTATCCCTCTGGCCGTGCCGAAAACATGAATTAAATCAAAAATAATGCGACTAATATCAGTATACCTGCAAAAATGATTTGAAGAAATGATATTGTAGAAAGTATTGAAGACATTTTTGTTGAGAATGTATCATTCATAATCTGAGTCTGCCTGCTGGTGACCACTGCATACAATAAATACAAAAATGCAAAAAGTACCGCAAACGCTTTAATAAATAATCCAATAAAATCATCTGAAGAGGAAGTAGTTAAAAGACTTATAAAATTTTGCATATGTACATCAGGTATTATTTTCAGTTTTAACCCTCATCTCCCGCTGAATTTGTATCTCTCATCAAAAGATTGATAATTTTTACAACCTCTGATGGTCGAGGAATATCATCAAATTCAATATTCTGTTCAAAACCTTCAGTTTTTACAAAAACATCACCAAAGTTTAATATTGAACCAAAAAACCCACCAATTTTTGTCGTAATATCACTCACTTGTCGAATGGTTGTTGCAGAAAACTCTTTGTAAATAAGGTTATAAAAATCAAGATCAATTATTCTTTCATTGGAAATAACCCCAACCGTGAAATACCACAGTAAAAAATTAATCCAAACATAACTAAAAATAAAAAAGAGTCCAAAAATATTTATCGCAATAATCTGATTGGCTTTCAAAATTTCTGGAAATATTGCATTAACTAATAAAAGAAGTATCAGAAGGATTACCCCATTGACGATCCATGAAAGCTGAGTAACAGGGTGCTTACGAACAACTAGAATGACTTCTTCATCTGCATGTTGGGTTGTAAAATGGACCTCAGGTCTTACCAGATATGAATGGGAAAGGTTGCTTGATCGTGGTGGAAGTAATGCCATCACTGCATATTATAGCAAAATGTTGTTTTGAGTGCTTCATGAATCGGTTGAACTCTTCAGATCACTATGGTATTATAGTCTTTCTGGTTACTTGAGCGACCTGGTACCAACTCTTCTCATACCGAACAGAGTCTTGAAACGGGTCAGCG
>PFOB01000022.1 GCA_002792315.1 Candidatus Roizmanbacteria bacterium CG_4_10_14_0_2_um_filter_39_13
CTTCACGTTCTTTAATATATTTTTTCGCATCATCGATGCTGATGTTATCTCGATTTGCGACCCGATCAATTTTGAGTGCATCATTTTGGCAATGTAAAAATATACGAAGCGTGTCCGATCGATCTTTTGCCATAAATCCCGCAAGCCATGCTTCAATTACATAATTTCCTTTTTCCAATAATGCTTTTGTTCGATCATCAAGCTCATGATGGAAGGCGTCGGGGGCCATACTTGCAAGTGGTTGTACATATTCTTTTGTGAAATCTCTGAGCAATTTTCCTCCTGACGTAAAGGACCATCCCATGGGCTCAAGATAGTCTTTTAGATTTGCATGAAGCGTATTTTTTCCAACGGCTACACCACCGGATATGGTGATGTTTCTATATTTTAAATTCATATTGTTATATTCTAATGGATATTACCCCCAATATTTTTGAATATCAAAAATGGTGATCACCGCACTCAGCACGAGTAAAAAAATGATGCCAATGAGATTCAGGTAATGCTCAAGATTTTGATTTGTTTTCTTTCCGGTAATCCACTCATAAAAAATGAATACTTGTCTGCCACCATCAAGTGCGGGAAATGGGAGGATATTGATTACGGCAAGGTTTAAAGAAAGTATTGCTGTTATTTGCATAAGGGCAGTAATTCCAAATTTTCGTGCTTCTCCTATCACTTTTGCGATCCCGATTGGTCCCGTAAACTGGACATCAGTTGATTGTTTTGTAATAAGTTGGGCAGGAATCTTGAGCACCTCAATGCCAATCGTTTTAATCATGGTCACTGATTCGATGAAACCGTAGTAAGGGGCGCTATACCAGGGATGTCGAACCATTTCTATCTTTTGCTCGATGACGACGCCCAATGAACCCTCTCCCTTTGGTGGATTTGAACGAGGGGTAATAGAGACTTTGATATCTTCACCCGCACGATTGACGAGAAGTATTGTTTCAAGATCAGCAAATGTTTTTGTCGATTGAATCAAATCTTCAGTTGATCGAATGGTAACTGTTTTGTCTTTATTAGCTATTGAAATCAGCATGTCGCCGACTTCAAGACCTGCTTCTGCGGCAGGGGTATTTTCTTGAATTGTGCTCACCATTACGCCAGCGGGTGCCGGAACTCCTTGCGTAAAAAGTATAGAAAGCAGTACCCATCCCAGAAAAAAATTCATGACAACGCCTGCGGTGATAATAATGGTTTTTTGAAGGGGGGTTTTATTAACAAATGCTCGATGAGATGGAATGTCATTTTTTGCAGGAGTCTTTTTTTTGCCTTCATGATACTCTTCTCCATAGAGTTTTACGAATCCTCCCAATGGGATGAGATTGATACTATATAACGTTTCCCCAATTTTTTTCCCAAATATACGCGGCGGAAACCCAAATCCGAATTCTTCAACGAGGACACCATTTTTTTTAGCTGCAATAAAATGTCCAAATTCGTGGATAAGGACGAGAATAACGAGGATAATAAGAAACGTGACTGCAGTTAGCATGTATTGGTTGTTAAAATAAATAACGGAGCATTTGGCAGATCATTTTAAACCTCCATGATTTCTTGCTCTTTGTTGTCCTTGATCGTTTGAAGCTCTGCGTTCATTTTACCCGTGAGTTCATCAATTTCCTTTTCCAAACGATATCGATCATCTTCGGTCAATTCTTTTGCATCTTCTTGGTGTTTAATTTTTTTGCGGATAGTATCTCGTTCATATCGAATTTGATTCCGTGCTTCTTCTATCATTTGCGAAACAAGCTTAACATATTTGGCTCGTTGCTCCTCTGAAAGAGGTGGAATACGCACTATTATTCGATTTCCTTCTGTTTGTGGATTCATTCCGAGGGGAGATGCAAGAATTCCTTTTTCAATGTCAGTGACGGTTGATGGGTCAAATGGAGTGATGACAAGAGCATCGGTTGACTCAGTCATAATTGAGGAAAGTTCGATCAGCTTCATTTTTGTTCCGCCATATGCTTCAATCTGCATACTTTCTATCATCCCCGACTGTGCGCGTCCGGTTCGAATGCCTTTGAGTTCTTCACGAAGATTTGTAATGTGTTTTTCGGCGCTTGTTTTAAAAGAAAGAATAAGATCGTGCATGAGAACATTGTAGCACGAGTTGCGGGAGAATAAAATGTTTTTTACTCACCGAGTTCCCAACGAAGAATTCGTGCGATTTTTATGTTTTCGCCAAATTTGAGAATGGCATCCTTAATGAGATTGTCGATTGTTTTGCCTGGATCGCGAATATAATCTTGAACGAGAAATTCTTCGAGAGTATCTGATCGCACGGATGCGGCTTGCATCGCAATTTCATTGCCAAGTTTTTTAAAATCATCATTTCCAGATACAAAGTCAGTTTCTGACTGGAGTTCAATAAGTGATGCTATTTTTTTATTGTGATGAATATAGCTAAATAATCCTCCAGCCTTTGTTTCTCGATCGGCCTTTTTTTCAGCTTTTTCTATCCCCCACTTTTTCAAGAGCTTCATTGATTTTTCTATGTCGTTATCACTTTCCTCAAGTGCCTTTTTGCACAAAGAAAACGATACTTGTGTTTCACTTCTGAGCTGTTTCAATTTTGAATAGTCGATCATAGGAGAAAATTATTTCTTAGGTTCTGTTTTCTGTTCAACCGGTTGCGCTACTTTCGGTTCTGTCTTTGGCGAGGTCTTTGATGCTGCCGTTGGCTCAGCTATGTTGAGATTTGACGAATACTCTTCAAGAAGTTCGGTCATGATATGTTTGACTACTTCACTATCGTCATCGTTTGCCACTACGGGATATTCTATGGTATTTGGATCTGCATTGGTGTCAGCAATGCCGACAATGGGAATATTGAACTCTTGAGCTTCTTTCACGGCGTTTTTTTCTTTTCGAATGTCTACAATGACCATACATTCAGGACGCTTATCCATGAGTTCAATACCGGAAAACAGGCGTTCAAGCTTTGCAATTTTTTTGGACATTTGTGTTCGTTCGTGCTTGACGAGTACTTTTGCTTCACCTGTGGTGATTTGTTCCCTCATGTCTTTAAGTTTTTTTACATTCTTCATGATCATTTTATAGTTTGTGAGAAGTCCAGGAAGCCATTTTGATGATATATATGAAATGTTCTTTGAAGCACAATATTCTTTTACGAAAGCACTTGCTGTCTTTTTTGTCCCAACAACGAGGATAGATTTCCCATCAGTAGCGATTTGTGCCAGATATTTTTTGGCTGCATCAAGCTGTTTAATGGTTTTGGTCAGGTCAATAATTGACGTTTTATTTACGATTTGATACACGTTTTTACGTGCTTTTGGGTGAAGTCTGCTCTTATTGTGACCAAGGTGAGCACCCATTTCAAATAAAACTTCGACATTTTTCATATTGTTTTGTTTCGCCATAAGCATTTATTGTAGCAAATAAAGTCTGAAATGCAATCAATACTCTTCACAAATGGGTAAATTGAAAGAAAATCATTCCTACAGATTGAGGGTTTTGAGATAATTTCTGAAGTCTCCATTCAGATCTGGATGCTTGAGGGCAAATTCAACGACGGTCTTCAAGTACTCCATTTTATTTCCGGTGTCATAGTATTTTCCCTCTTTGATCTCAACGGCAAGTACCTGTTTTCCATCTTCGAGCATGAATTTCAGTGCGTCATTGTAATACAACTCTTCACCTTCTTTGAGCTGTTCCATCGCGCGATCGAGATATCTAAAAATCTCGGGGGTAAAAATATATCCGGAGACATTCGCAAGATTAGAGGGTGCATGTGCTTTCCCTGGTTTTTCAACAATTTTATCAATATCCATGATACATGGCTCAATCTGTGTTCCGCCAGTAAATCCATAACGATCATAATCTTCATCATCTTTAACCCGGATACTCGCAAGACACGTTGTTCCATACTTCTCGTATGCTGAGATAAGTTGCTTAAATCGAGATGGTTTGGCGGTGATAAAATCGTCACTCCACGTATATATAAATGGCTCATCTCCAATAATATGGCGGACATTCATCAATGGTGTTCCATTTCCATAGGGTCCTTTTTGTCTTACATATATGAAGTTTGCCATGTTGCTGATTGCATGCACTTCATCAAGATAATGTTTTTTCTTTTCGCCACCACGTTTGAGGTTTTCGATTAATTCCTTACTTGGGGCATCAAAATGATCTTCAATAGTCCTCTTGTGATATCCCGTCACCATAATGATGTCCGTGATCCCCGCATCAACAAGCTCCTCAACAACATACTGTATGACCGGCTTGTCAACAATCGGCAACATTTCTTTCGGCATCGCCTTTGTTTGTGGTAAAAATCGGGTTCCAAATCCCGCTGCAGGAATAACTGCTTTTGTTATTTTTTTCATAAGATTAGTTGAACTGAACTGTTATTTTTCTCGGAAGTCTCCTATTATTCACGAAAGCCTCTATTTCTGCAACCCCAGTTTCACTTGAAGTAACATGAAAGATTGCTTGTCCATCGGAATCGCTCAGTATTTCACCTTCTTTTATAGATCCCACGGGAGTCGTAATTTTGACAGGATGTTCAGCAAGTCCTCCGCCATCTTCATTGCGGACAAAGACCGTAACTTCAGATTCGGTAGTCCCATCAGCTGGGATAGAAAGTGGCCAGGCAAAAATGAGAGATTTTTGAAGTGATACATCTGATGCGATATCTGCTCGAGTAAACTGTGCGATTGAGGCATCAGTGAAGAGATAAACTGCGAATCCAAGAAAGACTACAAAGAATACTGAACTGAGTATGATAAGTTTGTTATCCATAGATTTGCGGATAAATAATAGGTGCTTATTTCACTATACCCTTTTTAATCAAAGTGCGTACAATATTTTTATGAATTTCTTCCTTTGAATTCATTGTACCATTTTTAAAACACGGGATAGAAATCCAGTGTTTGTATTGTTGTGAAAGTATATTATACATCATTTCGGTAGAGTTTTGGTGGCGTTTGTCCTGCTCTTGAATATCCTTTTTTCCCTGCAAATATGAGCGTTCATCTTTCATTTCAGTGAGCTTTGCGGTTATCTCTGTGGGAACGTGTAAATGGAGTACAATATCCTCTCGTGGTAGTCCATGAACCGTATATTCCAACTCATCAAGCCAAGAAATAAACGCATCACGTTTGGATTTGTCTTCAAACTTAGAACCTTGATGAGCGATGTTTGACGTGACATAGCGATTTGCAATAATGATTTCTCCACGATTAAGTCGCTCAATGATCTCATCTTTTACTGAATATCGATCAAGCGCAAACGTTAGTGCCACCAAATACGGAGAAACACTATTGAGCTCACCAAATTCACCACGAAGAAATTTTGCCACTATTTCTCCATAGAATGAATCATATTGAGGAAAATCAAGACTCGAATGAGGGATATTTTGCTGTTCTAAATAGTTTAGGAGTAAATTGGCTTGAGTGGTTTTGCCAGATCCATCACCACCCTCGATCACGATAAGTTTGCCCTGATGTTTCATAGATATATCTTAATGTTACAATAAACGTGCACAATAAAGGTATTATATATAAATATGACGAACAAAACGTATTCAACTATTATTTTTGATTTTGACGGGACAATCGCTGATAGTCTTCATCTGATGATTGATATATTCAACAGCATGGTTCATAAATTTCACGCTGAACCAATCGGCATAGAACAGATTGAGTATTTGCGAAGTCTTACGATCAAAGAATTGATACATGAATTGAAAATACCTATTCTGCTTATCCCTGAGTTTTTATTTATTGGAAAACGAATGATGAAACGGCGCATTGATGAACTAGAGCCTATTACAGGAATTTCTCACCTCATTGAAAAATTATCAAAAAAATACACATTGGGAATATTGACTTCAAATGATGCTGAAACCGTTGAAGAGTTTTTGCTTCAGCATGATTTGAATCATTTTAAATGGATTCATAGTGAAACAAGTCTTTTTGGAAAGGATAAGGCAATACGAAAACGATTAAAATTAGAACACTTAATTCATCGAGAAGTTTTGTATATTGGTGATGAAATTCGCGATGTTGAAAGTTGTAAAAAAGTTGGCATTGATGTAGTGTCGGTTGCGTGGGGGCTTAATTCGCATACTCTTCTTGAATCTTCAGAACCTACCTATATTGTCGATGAGCCTGCAGAGCTTGAAACGATATTACTTAAAGATTAACCGATACTCATGAAATTTTTCTCATCTTTTTATCGCGTATTCAAACGAACAATATCTGATTTTAGTTTTTATACTTCATTAAATACTCATTCTCTGAGGTCAGCAATTGGATATCTCTTCACGTTGGTATTGGCGATTTTATTCATTCAAACACTTGTTGTTGCAATATATTTTGCGACACAACTTCCCGACATTCCTCTCATAATTCATTCTTTTCAAGAGAGGGTGAATGAAGCGTATCCCGATGATCTTGTGATATCAGCACAAGATGGAATCATTTCAATTAATCAATCGTCTCCGGTAATGATTGACCTTGTTGATTTGAAGGATCTTGAGGAATATGATCATGCAGTCGTTTTTGATATGAATGGAGACAAGTCAGATTATGAACGGTATCACGCTCTCTTTCTGGTGACAAAATCAGAAATATTGTATCCGCAGACCGTTTCTGATGGAGCTCGGTATGAGATCGTGAAGGTGTCAGATATTGATGTTCCTTCAAAAATAACAAAGTTTACGTATACTCAATTTCTTTCCGAGTTTAATACGATTCTTCAATTTATTGGAAATAATGCACTGTTAGTCATCATTAGTGGGGTTATTTTATTTCCCATTATTGGATCTTTTTTCTTGACACTCTGGTATCTTTTCTATCTTTTGTTTGCATCAGTACTTCTGTGGTCTGTAGCTCAGATGTTTCGGTTAAAGAAAGGATATGGGGAAGTGTATCAGCTGGGTCTCTACGGAATATCAGTTCCGATTGTCTTTGGATTTATGCTTGAACTTGTTGGGATTCGTTTTCCCTATGCATTTATGTCAACATTTCTCCTCTGGATGGTCATTGTTTTGTCGAAGTTCAAGAGTTACAAAAAATGATTACAACTGAATAGAATCACCTTCTTTTGCACGACCTTCAAGAATAGCTTTCGCAATCTTGTCCTCGATCGAATCCCGTAGTGCTCTCTCAAGGTTTCGTGCACCATATTTGACATCATATCCTTTTTCAGTGAGCTCATGTATCGTTTGATCAGAAACCGTTATATGTACTTTATATAGTTCAAGAATCTTTTCTTTAACATCTTCAATCATGGTTCTGGCAATCGTTTCTGCAGTATCCTTTTCTAAAGGTTTGTATGCGATCACTCCGTCAAATCTATTCAGAAACTCAGGAGAAAAGAGATTATTCTCGATCAGATAGTTGATGAGCTCATTTGAAGAAAGTCCATCTCCCTGCTCTTGATGACTAATTGACTGTTTCAATAATAGTTGATGAATATGGCTTGCACCTGCATTTGACGTTGCGATAATTACCAGATTTTTACAGTCTACCCGTTGACCATAGCCATCGGAGTAGTATCCTTCATCAAGAATAGTTAAAAAGATATTCAACAGATCAGGATGGGCTTTTTCGATCTCATCAAGAAGCAGAACGCCGTAGGGGTGTTCGCGAACTGCATTCGTAAGAAGGCCAGGATTGAGTTTTTCAATTGAACCAATAAGCTTTGAAATATCTTCTTTCGATTGATAGATAGACATGTCAAATCTTGACAAATAAGTTGGATCGCCAAAAAAGACTTCTGCAACCACTTTTGCCGTTTCGGTTTTCCCCACGCCAGTCGGGCCTAAGAACAAAAAGGATGCCAGCGGTTTTTTCCGCTTTCCCATGAGAAGGAATGATCTGCGAAGAACTGATGAAAGGGCTTTGATAGACTCTTCTTGTCCATAAATTCGCTTTCGAAGGAGGTCTTCAAGGTTGACCAGAGTGTTTTTAATTTTATCGGTGAGGGTCGTTGGAATATGAGTTCTTTTTGTCAACACAATGTCTACGGTTTCAGGAAGTACGACGTTTTGTTGCAGTGACTGTTTACTATATATACATACATTATCCAAGAGTTGGAGGGCTTTTTCTGGAAATGGGATAGCGGTGACATAAAAATCACTCTTCTCAATTACCGCAATGAGGGTCTCATACGGTATGTACAGTCCATATCGTCCTTCAAAGCCAAGTGATTTATCAAGAAGAATAAGGAGTGCTTTCTCTTTTGAAACTTCTGTAACATCAACTTTTGTTACAATGTTTCTGATTTTTGAATTTGGAAACACATATGTTTCAAATAAGAATGGTGTAGTAATGCCAATGATTTGCAGTTTATCGGATGAAGCGTATTTTTCAATAATTATGGAAAGATCAACGTGATTTTCTCCCGTTGCTACATAGAGTTCAAAGTTCTCAATAAGAAGAATGACGTTCTTTGCGAGTGCAGCTTCTGAAAGGAGCTCTCCCATGAATTCTTCTCGTTTATGCGCTTCGGTGTGTTCATTGAGAATTTTCTCCATATTAAGCTGCAAAAGTCTCTTATACGTCAGAATCGAATTCGTCTTTCCTTCGTACATTTTTTTTGCCAAAGAATTTGCGATAGTCATTTTTCCCACTCCCTCTTCTCCAACAAGGACGACATTTGCCTCGTCGGATTTGGATAGAGTGCGTTCGATAAGAGCTGTTTCTTGCTCTCTTCCGATAATATGTTGGCGAATCCCCAGCTGATACGAGGGACTTGTCAGATCCTCAGTATATTTATCAAGAATCGGGGTGTACCCACTGGTCCAGTCGCGCGCAAGGGGGGGAATAGACATGAGATTATTGAGCTTCCACCAGGGGTGTGGGCGAAGCACCAGATCGTAAATATACTCAAACCACTTCTCTACTTCTTGATAATGCTCATCATGTAAAAGATGAGATTTGATAAATTTTTCCTTAAGATGTGCTTTTCTACTTGATTCAGGTTCCATTACAGAAAAAATGATATATGCTATTGGAAGGGATATAAAAAATCCGATAAGCAAGAGCGGAATCATGAGAACGTACATTGAAACGAGAATAAAATAAAACAAAATAATAGATATCCTCATGCCAAATCCCATTCCGCGAGAAATAAAACCAAACATGAGCTTATTAAAAAATTTGCCAAAGGAAAACCCCGCCGTTTTAGTCGTATCGACAATATTTTTCCATGGTTGAAAGAGAGATTTAGAAAGCGCAGATACCGAAAAAAAGTATGGCAAAAATATAAAAAAATTTGAAAGTGCCTCCAAAAAGTTGGAAAAATATGACTTCATGTGGTCGTGTGCGGATGAGGACATTATTTCATTATAGTGAGAAGAAAAAGAGAATGCGAGCGAGATTTTTTTGCACTGTCCACGATTAGAGAAGCACATAGTTTATCGGTACGTGTAGTAAAATATTTACTATGAACGATGGTGGTTTGAGTGAAATAATATCGATACCCGAAGAGAATCAATATAAAGCGTATTCGGGAGATGAATTGCTAGTTCTCCAATCCTCTATTCCAGATAGCATCTGGACAATTCCGTTGCAGAAGAATGTTTCTTCCCCGAAAGCCCAGTCTTTGAAAGATATTGTTCAATTTGTCCGAAATGACCCAAGATGTTTACTTGGAGGATTTGGCACGAATAAAATTACTCTTTCTTCTGGAACAGATGATTTCATTATCGATGATGTAGATAACACTAAGTTATTTGACTGGGATGTAGTGGAGGAGGTTTTTGGTGATGTGATAAATATGCCAATGCGACGAACTTTGAAGCATGTAGGGAGTCCACGATGGTTTATTGAAGAATTGAGGAGGAATTATGTTCAACATTGTATTGTCGGAGCAGTAGCTTCAGAAGTACAGGATGATCTTCACGGGTTGTTGGGAACTATACCAACAACCAGAATTACCAACTTTACTGTTGGTTACTCCGCTACAAATATCAGAGCTATTTATGATTTGATTCGCACTGAAAATGGTTTTGCTCACCTTATTGATTTTGAACCCTTTCAGTTGTCTATCCCCGATCTGGAGATGCTAACTCCGGGAAATTTTAGTGAAAGAGTGAATGGCTTTTTTGCGCAGAATCCAGATAAATATTATTATATTAAATTGTTATTAGGACATGAGCTCAGTCATGCGGAATTTATTGAACGTACGCCACTAGAACTCATGTATAAATCTTTTTTTGATACTTCTGAATATCATGATAGAAGCATCATTGATGCATTATTTGAAGGTTCTGCATTAACAATTGAACATCTCCTTGGTGAAGAATATTTAAAACAAAATGCGCAAAATCCACTTGTTGTGTCTGCCATCAAAAGATACATAAATGATCGTTTTGACCTTCTGGGAGATATGTCATTTGCCAAAGTTCCTCATTATGCTGATGGTAAAGAGTATTTTGAAGATCATGTTCACCCACGACAATTACAGCAGTTTTTTGATGAGTTGCCAAAAATTGACTTTGAAAACGCCTTGCAGGTAAAAATTGGATCACCAGAATATCAACAGATGATCGATCATGAAAAAAAACTGCCAATAGCATCATAAGCCATCTGAAAATGAGAATGAAATGTCTACTCAGAAAAGTGGACTCGACAGGGCTCGAACCTGTGACCTTCCGGATGTAAACCGGGCGCTCTACCAACTGAGCTACGAGTCCGTCATTGGTGGGCTACCCAGGAGTCGAACCTGGCACCTCTTTCTTATCAGGAAAGCGTTCTACCGATGAACCAGTAGCCCAGTCAAAAAGACTTGATAATTATAGCATACAGATTTGGTGTGTTGAATACTATAGAAAGTCTGTATGATGGTGTATGATAAAGTAGTGATCAATAATTTATACTAATAGAGATTCACTAGACGGATATCCATTTCTCCTGTATCATGGATACTTCTTGTTCATAAGTGCTTTCACATTATTAATTTCAAAATGAATATATGTTTGTCACAATAATCACTGATTGTCGCGATTCCAATGAAACTGCACGTCAAACAACCCGTGCATCCGTACTTTTTCCAAATGCAAATATTTCGCTTATTGGCGTCGGTAATTTTAATGAAATTGAAGCTGCGGGAAATTTGATTGATACTCTTGATGGTGCAACAGGTGGAGATGGAGTCATCATGGTAAATGCAGCGCCCCGTCATGGATCGGGAAAAAATTATCCAAACGGAACGCCTTTTGGCTATTTCAAATATGCAAATAAAACAATCGTTGCAACGATTGCGGGACAAACACTTTCACTTGCCAAAAAATTTGGTCTTATTGATGAGTTATTTGTCACCGATCTTCCCACCGTGATTGATACATTTGTAAAAAAAGGAAAGTTTGAAGCAGATGCACAAAACCGAACAGTACTCACGCAATTTAGAAGCTTCGAGTATATGCCGTTTCTTGCAAAGTGGATACATGATGGTGAGGAAGTTCCCTCTGAAATTATGTCACTTGATGATATTCCTGAAGCACCAAAAACGGTTTGGTGGGTAGATAATTTTGGAAATGTGAAAACGACATTATTACCAGCGGAAATAGGATTTGAAGCAGGAAAACAAATCGAAACAAAATTTGGCACATTTACTTGCTATGATAGATTGAAGGATGTACCTGAGGGCGGGCATGGGATGACTATCGGAAGCTCAGGATACCAGAATAAGCGATTTGTCGAAATCACGGTCCAAGGGAAAAGTGCTGCCAAAGAATTTAACTTAAGCTCTGGAGTTGAGCTGATGTAAATGATAAGTTTTAATACGTTCAATTGAGTATCGTTGAGAAATTTTCATATCTGAGTATAATTGATGGTAATTATCAATACTTCACTTTTTATGAAACTTATTTCAACAAATCCCTCTCAAGGTTATAAATCCATTGGCGAGATAGATATATCTTCAGAGGCTGAAATAGGAGAAAAAGTACAGAAAGCAAAAATTGCTGGTATCGCATGGAAAAATTTGAGTGTTGAGAAAAGAGCTGAATATTTCAGAAATCTGATTCAAGTATATAAGCGAAGAGCAAATGAAGTTGCCAAGCTACAATCTACTGAAATGGGAAAACCGATATCAGAAAGTCTTGGAGATGTTGAAGGTGATCTAGCATATCTTGAAGACAAGATTACGTCAGCCATTAAGTACTTGCAGCCTCAGGTTGTAGATACGACTGAGACACAAAAAAATGTTGTTTATTTTGAACCGTATGGGGTAGCAGCGGTAATTTCTCCATGGAATTTTCCTTCGGGAAATTTCTTTATCTCTTGTACTCAACTTCTTCTTGCAGGAAATACAATCGTTTTTAAACATTCTGAGGAATGTCCTCTCACGGGCAAGTTACTTGCTGATATTATGAATGAAGCTGGTTTTCCTGAAGGTGTATTTTCTGAAGTATATGGAGATGGGAAAGTTGGCGATCTTCTCACGAGTCAAGATGTTGATATTATTCATTTCACCGGTAGTACAAAAATTGGTCAGTATTTGTATAAAAAAGCAGCAGATAAATTTATTCCTGCTATTTTGGAAATGGGAGGATCGTCCCCCGGAGTCATATTTGACAATACAAATCTTATTGAGTCATGTCAACATGCCTGTGATGAGCGATTTCTTGATTGCGGGCAAGTTTGCTGCGCTCTGAAAAGACTTATTGTTCACGAAAGTATTTTTGATGAAGTGGTGAATACGATGAAAAAGATCGTTTCAAATTTAAAAGTTGAGAATCCTTTAGAGGAAAATACAGATATTGGTCCCCTTGTTGCAAAAAGACAGCTTGATCTCATTTCTGAGCAAGTTGAAGATGCAAAAGAAAAAGGCGCAACCGTTGAAGTTGGTGGATCTGTATTTGAGGGGTTGAATGGAGCTTATTATCGACCAACAATCCTAACAAATGTAACAATGAAAATGCGAGTGATGACCGAGGAGGTTTTTGGTCCAGTGTTACCAATCATCTCATTTTCTTCGGAAGAAGAAGCTATAAAGATCGCAAATGACACTCAGTATGGGCTCAGTGCGTTCCTTTATGGAAAAGATGTTGATCAATTGAAGCGCGTTGCTTTACAGATTGATGCTGGACAAATCAGTATAAATGGAGCTTCTTATTTTTCTCCAAATTCTCCATTTGGCGGATATAAAAAGTCAGGAATTGGAAGAAATGATGGGATGTTTGGTCTCTATG
>PFOB01000013.1 GCA_002792315.1 Candidatus Roizmanbacteria bacterium CG_4_10_14_0_2_um_filter_39_13
TCAAGACATGCTTCAAATTTCTTTTTATCAAGCTTGAGATCTTTAGCATACTCTTTGAGTTTTTTATCAGATAGAGGAGATTCTTGAGCTTGTCCAGTCCCACCAGCGACACCCTTTGTCTCAATATTCTTTACTCGATAAAACGTGTATCCCTGAAACAGAAACAACGCAACAATTAATATTGCAAGAAGATTGAATTGTTGACTCAATCTATTTAAGACAGGAGATTCAACGTTCTCTTTACGAGCAATTTCCATTTTTGGCATTTCAGAGCGAGCTTCAACCTTTTTTAAAGGTTTTGATGAAACTGCCTTCTTTGCTGGTTTTTTTGGAGGCATGATTATTTGTAATAAATTAATAATTATAAATTACTTAATGATGTGAAAACTATCATACAGGATTTTGATAAAAAAGCAAAACCCTCTGTATTCATTATCGAATCATTGATCCATTTGGGATATCACTTGGTGCCTCAATAAGTTTTGGTTTATCATCACCGTCTGCTGCCATAAGCATCCCTTGAGACTCTGATCCAGCCATTTTCTTGGGAGCAAGATTTACGAGAAACAGAAATTTATTATTGATAAAATCCTCAGGAGCATACCATTTTTGCATGCCTGCAAGGATTGTTCGCGTGCCAATTTCTTCTCCGAAGTTTACCGATAATTGGATTAATTTAGTCGAGGTCTCAACGTTTTGTGCAGAGGTGACCTCTCCAATGCGGATATCGAGTTTCATAAAGTCGTCGAATGTGATGATATCTTTCATAGAAAATTTTATATTCGTTCGTAACAAAATTACTTCACTCACTAACAGTTAATCTAATCATGCTTCAATTCCCCGGCGCTTTGCGTCGAATGATTGTCATTCCCGTGAAAACGGGAATCCAGACTGGATCCCCGATCAAGTCGGGGATGACACGAGATGCTCCGATGCTCAGCATCGGAGAGTATCATTTCTTCTCTCACTCATGAATAATAATTATTCTGCGTACACCCGATACATATTTGATCCAATCTTTTTAAATCGTTGAATGTTGATTTTCCCAATTTCTTTGGTGTTTGCGACATGGGGTCCACCACAAAATTCTTTTGAATACGCATTTTGAATATCCTCATCTTTTCCAATATAATATATTTTAACCTGATCAGGATATTTTTCTTTGAAAAATGACCGAGCACCGATCTTTTCTGCTTCTGATTTATCCATGACCTTCATTCTCATGGGAAGCGATTCATTAATTTTTTCATTTATGATAGTTTCCACTTTTTTTATATCTTCGTCTGTCGGACGTACAACACATTGAAAATCAAATCGTAATCTGTCTGCCGTGATGTTTGATCCTTCTTGTCGTACCGACTCTCCGAGTACGTCAAACAGAGCCTGATGAAGAAGGTGTGTTGCTGTATGGTATTTAACTGTTTGTTCTGATTGATCTGCGAGTCCTCCTTTGAATTTGGATTGTGCGGATGAGCGCGATTTGTCTTGATGACGTTTGACTTCTGTATCGTACTCCTCTTTGCTCAAGTGAATGCCCTTTTCTTTTAGAATTTCTTGGGTTATTTCAAATGGAAATCCATAGGATTGATACAAATCAAATGCTTGTTTTGCGTTTATATCGGAAATCTTTTCAAGTTCACGAAGTCCACGATCAAGTGTCAGTCGAAATTTTGATATCTCGTCATGAATGACGGGGATAATTTTTTCGGTATCGCTTTTTGCATCAAAATATATGCCATCATAGGTTGAAAGAACTGCAGCAACAATTGGCGATACTGATTCGGTAGAAAATGACTCATTTAATGCACGAATTTTAACGAGCGCTCTTCGAAGAAGTCTTCTTAAGACGTATCCCTGTTCTTTATTCGATGGCGTAATACCGTCTTTGATGATAAATGTTGCCGTTTTCAGATGATCTGCAATGATACGCATCGAAGATTGTGTTGAGGGGTTACGGTAATCAGTTTGTGTCGCAACTTCAACAGCTTTTATTATGAGGCTAAACGCATCGGTTTTGAAAATATCCGGATCATTTTGAGCCGCTGCGAGGAATCGTTCAAGTCCACCACCGAAATCAACATTCATTTTGGGAAGATTTTCAAATGTGCCATCGGTCATTTTTTTGTACTGCATGAAGACCGAATTTCCAATTTCAAGAAATCTTCCACAATCACAGTTTGGATGACATTCTTTTCCAAATGCAGGATCGTGTTCGATATCAAACTGATAGAAAACTTCACTGTCAGGGCCTCCTGGTTCACCGGGGGGCATATTATTGGGCTCACCGGCGCGAGACCACCAATTGTCTTTTGCAGGATACAGAAATATTCTTTCGTTAATTTTTACACTTATTTCCACTTCTTTAAAAATCTTTTCCCAAATTTCAATGCTTTTTTCATCTTTTGGAATTTGATTATTCCCTTCAAATGCGGTGACAAAAAGTTTGTTTGGATCAAGTCCAAGTCCTTCATTTTTGTCGGTAAGAAAAGTGAAGAAGTTATTCAACTGTTCTTTTTTGAAATAATCTCCTAAAGACCAGTTACCCATCATCTCAAAAAGAGTATCATGGCGATTGTCACCAACTTCCTCGATATCCTGAACACGGATGCAGTGTTGGATGTTGAAAAGTCTCGTGCCTTGCGGATGGGATTGTCCTAAAAGATAGGGAACAAACTGCTGCATTCCCGAACCGGTAAACAAAGTTGTTGGATCATTTTGAGGGACAAGTGAAATAGGAGGTACCTCTACATGGCCATGTTTTTCTAAAAATGCTGAAAAGATTTTTCTGAGCTTTCGATGAGTGAGTGACATAAGGTATAATTATAGCAATAAAAATCGCAGTACAAAATTCAAAGTTGTGAGATGGTTCCTATGAAGATAAAAACAAACAATATCAAGTCAATAAGGCCGTTTCTCGACAAGCTCGCCCTTCCGCGCGAAAAATCCCACAAAGGACAAAATGGCAAAGTCCTCGTGATCGGCGGATCGACATTATTCCATTCCTCTCCCATTTGGGCTGCAGAGATAGCCTCTCATTTTGCAGACTTGGTCCATTTTTCATCTACTGCGGAAAATAATGAAATCATTACTTCCCTAAAAATATCATTTCGTGATGGAATGATTATTCATCAAAAAGATATTCCTGATTATGTTGCAGAAGATGATGCAGTGCTTGTTGGACCAGGCATGGTGAGGTCTGAAATCCAAAATTCAAATTTCAAAATTCAAAATTTTCAAGACATTTTCGCGATTCAGGATGAGGGTCAGTATGCTCGAGAACTTACTCATTATTTATTTTTCAATTTTCCAGAAAAACGATTTGTGATAGATGCAGGAGCGCTGCAAATGATTGACACGGCGTGGCTACAATTATTAAAACAGCCTGCAATAATCACCCCACATCAATTTGAATTTGAACGTCTCTTTGGCATTTCAGTTGCCAATCTTTCTTCTGATGAGAAAAAAGTTCAGATAAAAAAAGCAGCTCTTGAAAATAATTGTGTTATTCTCCTTAAATCGATTGATGATTTTATTTCGGATGGTGATACCGTAATTCAAGTGATTGGCGGAAATCAAGGACTTACCAAGGGGGGAACAGGAGATGTCCTTGCAGGACTTGTCGTATCGTTGTACGCAAAAAACGATCCAATAGAGTCTGCCGTTATCGCATCGTTTGTTCTCAAAAAAGCTGCAGAAAAGCTTTCTCAATCAAAAGGACATTGGTACAACACATCAAATTTACTTGAGATCATTCCTGATGTTTTGACGGAATTGGTATATAATAAGAATGCATAAGGATTATTTTACAAAACTAGTTAAGCTACTGAGCAATTATTTATGAATAGAGAGACCATCATTGCAATAGGATTTGGAATAGGACTTGGGGCACTTGTTGGCGTCGTAGTTCTTTTTCAGACAAATAAAGCCGAAGAAACCAAAGTCATTCCTATTGCTCGGGAAAGTGATCAGAAAAAAATTGTAACTGATGAATCCGCAACAAATTCTGTAAAGGCAAACTTAACGCTTGAATCACCTCAAAATGGTGCAATTGTTTCAAAAAATAGTATTGAAATTGTTGGGTCGGCACAAAAGAGCAGTCTCATTGTGGCGCAGTCTCCGATTGATGAAACCATTGTAAAAACTGAAGATAAAGCATTTAAAATTGAAATGCCTCTTGCCGTCGGGGAAAATATCATTCAAATCAGTGCATATTCAGATTCAAGCTCCCCTCAAGAGCAAACATTACGAGTTTATTACATTCCACAAGAATGAGACAACATTTTATTATCATTGCAGTGATGGGGTTGATCTTCACCATTGTTCAGCTTCCAGCTTATTCGCAATCACCGTCTGAGGCAATATCTGAAACGCTTGATGAAGAAGTTCAGGTGCTCAAAGACAAAGTTGCTGAAAAAGTTGAAGAGCTGAAAGAGCAAAATAAAAAAGCAGTATCTGGCATCGTACAAGAAGTAAAAGAGGGAATAATCACCATCTTAAATGCAGAAAACACAAAAATTGAAGTAGAGATTGATGAAACACTCACCGCATTTTACGATATTGTTGGTACCAAAGTTAAAGCAAGTTCATCCGAAGACATCGCTAAAGGAAATTATATTTTTGTAACCGGACCGGAAATTGGAGAGACCGTGACCACAAATGAAGTTTATAAAGACACTCAGTACATCGTAATGTCCGGAAAAATAACCGAAGTAAATGAAGATGATTTTACGGTAAAGATCGTAACCATAGATAAATCAAATTATGATCTCGATATTGAGAAGAGCACGAAGTTAAACTTATTAGATATCAAAACTTTTGAGACTGACTCAATTGGATTTTCAAAGTTGAAAGAAGGAGATTCTGTTCATACCGTTGTCAAAGGTGATCCGGAAAATCCTGATGCAGCGCGCTTTACTGCAATCAAACTTTTGATTATCCCAAATGAGTATTTTCTCCAGTAAAATGTCTCATTGAGACATGTATGCTTGACACATACGTAATGAACTTTATTTGCACCATTAATCATTTAGAATAAGAACCATGTTATCTTTTTTCAGTAATTTATTTGACTACAATCAGAAAGAGCTTAATCGAATTCAAAAAATCGTGGATCAAGTAAATGAGCTTGAACCCAAAGTGCTAAAGCTTGCTGATACTGATTTTCCAAAAGAGACGAATCGACTGAAAAAGGAAATTGCATCGGGAACAACACTTGATGAGGTATTACCATGGGCCTTTGCTTTAGCTCGTGAAGCAGCTCATCGAACGCTCAACCAACGTCATTTTGATGTACAACTTATCGCAGCCGTTGCAATGCATGAGGGGAAAGTAGTTGAACAAAAAACAGGAGAAGGTAAAACGCTTACTGCTACCGCTGCACTGTATTTGAATGCGCTTACTGGGAACGGTGCACATTTAGTCACCGTAAATGACTATCTCGCACGGCGCGATGCGGGGTGGATGGGGCAGATATTTCAGTTTTTAGGGCTTACCACTTCAGCAATGATCTCCGGACAATCTCTTTTATACGATCCTGAGTATATTGATCCCAATGCTCATGATCCACGATTGATTCATTTGAAGCAGGCATCTCGTAAACAAGCGTACGATGCCGATGTGGCATACGGCATTAACTCTGAATTTGGGTTCGATTATCTGAGAGATAATATGGCGCAATCTCCACAGCAATTGGTCCAAAGGGGATTTCATTTTGCAATTGTCGATGAGGCGGATTCGGTACTAATTGATGAAGCACGAACTCCCCATATTATTTCTGCACCAGTGGAACAAGATACGTCAAAGTATTATGATTATGCAAAAATTGTTACACAACTCAGTGAAAAATCAGATTACATTATTGATGAAAAGCTTCGAACGGCACATTTGACTGAGGAAGGAATTCTGAAGATTGAGCAAATATTGGGGATTGATAATATTTATGAAAAAGATTTTGACTCAATTTTTCACGTAGAGGCAGCGCTCAAAGCAACAACGCTTTTTCAAATGGACAAAGATTATATCGTACGAGGTGATGAAGTAATCATTGTCGATGAGTTTACAGGACGACTGCTTGAAGGACGACGATTTTCAGAGGGACTTCATCAAGCAATTGAAGCAAAAGAAAAAGTAGCAATTAAACGTGAGTCAAAGACGCTTGCGACCGTATCACTGCAGAATTATTTTCGTATGTATGACAAGCTTGCAGGGATGACTGGAACGGCCGCAACAGAAGCTCAGGAATTTAGCAAAATATATAATACTGAAGTGCTTGTCATTCCCACACATCGAGACAATGCACGTAAAGATCATCCAGATATGATCTACAAAACGTTGGAGGGGAAAAATAATGCTGTTGCACAAGATATTGCGGAGCAATACAAAAAAGGTCGTCCCGTCTTGGTCGGTACCACTTCTATTGATAAAAATGAACATCTGTCGAGGTTGTTGCATCAAAAAGGAATTCCACACGAACTATTAAATGCAAAAAATCATTTACAGGAAGCTCAAATTATTGAACAGGCGGGAAAAAAACATGGGGTCACCGTAGCAACAAATATGGCAGGACGGGGAGTCGATATAGTTCTCGGTGGGGATTTGTCACTTGAGAATCTTTCCGAAAAGGAGCAAGAAAAAGCAAAAAAACACTGGCAACAAGAACATGATGAGGTGGTGGCGCTTGGAGGATTGTATGTCATTGGTACTGAACGACATGAATCACGGCGCATTGATAACCAACTGCGGGGAAGATCGGGAAGGCAAGGTGATCCCGGAGAAACACGGTTTTATGTATCTCTCGAAGATGATGTTATGAGGATTTTTGGCGGAGAGCAGATTGCAAATATGATGACTATGCTCAAATTTCCCGAAGACCAGCCGCTCTCACATTCGATGGTCTCAAAAGCAATCGAACAGGCACAGGTCAAGGTTGAAGGATTTAATTTTGACATTCGAAAAAACTTAGTCGAATATGATGACGTACTCAATAGACAACGCGATATTGTCTATAAACTGCGGAAAAAGATTTTAGTACAGCCGGAGAAAGATAAAGAAGCTTTTCATGAAACTGTCTTTAAAATTGTTGAAGAACAGATTATTGGGATGTCCGCAAGCTTTTTTGCTTTAAATGAAAAAGATGAGACGTTTATTGAACAGTTTGAAAAAGATGTTGAGTTACTTATTGAAGTTGACAAAGAGGAGATTCGAAAAAAAATCCACGAGAGTCAGCAGGAATTTGAGGAATATCTACTTGATTCAGCAGAAAAGCAGTATGATATAAAAGAAAAAAGAGTTGGTTCAGAGATCTGGAATCAAGTTGTTCGAAGTATGTTCTTGTCCACCATGGATCAATACTGGACGCAACATCTCACTGCAATTGATGATCTTCGACAAGGAATTAATCTGCGCGGATATGCTCAAATGGACCCCTTGGTCGAATACAAAAATGAAGCATTTGGCATGTTTGAAAAGTTGCTTTCTGATATTAATTACGAATCAGTGCGACGAGTGATGAGAGTTCAAATCGAGGAAAAAGCACCGCTTACGGAAGTTGTGGATGGACAAACAACGGAAAAACCGCATTTTCATTTCCAAGCAGCCTCAGGAGTGGATCCCTATGCAGGAAAGCAGCAACTTCCGCAACCGCAACAACAATCCCAAAAGCATACAGGTCAAACACCAACAATCAAAGACAATAAGATTTCAACCGGTCCGATCAAAAAGCCCGGAAGAAATGATGCTTGTTGGTGTGGGTCAGGAAAGAAATATAAGAAGTGTCATTATCCAAATTAAGTTTCGAGACAATAATTAATGATGAATAATCATACTTCGGTTTCTTTCTATTCAAATACGAAAGACAAAACTCATTGTTTTCAGGCCGTGATGAAAATGATCTGCAAATATTACTTCCCCAATGTAGATTATTCATGGGAACAAATGAATAAGATAACGCAGAAAAAAGAAGGTTTGTGGACATGGCCAATGGCTGGATATGTATGGTTGGCAAGTAAAAACGTTCTCATAGAAAGTATGAGCATCTTTGATTTTCGAGCATTTCATGAGAAAGGGTACGATTATCTCTTGAAAACTTTTGGTAAAGAAGTTGCTGATGAACAAGCTTCCCATGCAGATATAGCTCAAGGACAAATGTTGGCTGAACAGTTTATGCATCATGAAAGAATTACCATTGAAACCAAAATTCCATCCCATGAAGATATCAAGCAAAAACTCAGTGATGACTATTTGGTCATAAGTAATGTAAATCAAAAAGCACTCAATAATGAACCCGGATATTCTGGACACTTTGTTTTGATATATCATTATAATGATACGGGGTATTTTCTGCAGGATCCTGGTTTGCCCGAATTCAAAAATCGCCATGTAAATTTTGATACTTTTGAGAAAGCTTGGGCGTATCCAGATAAAAATGCAAAGAATTTGGTAGCTATTAAAAATCTTCACAAGCCAAAATTATGAAAAATATCGCTTTTTTCCTTTCAGCAAGCGAGCTTGATGAAAAATATACGAGGACATCTCTTGAGCTGGTAAAGCTTTCAGTTGAGGCAGGGTATGGCTTTGTGTATGGTGGAACGGACACGGGTCTGATGAAACAAGCTGCAGATGAAGTTGAGAAATTGAACGGTATGATTATCGGAATTTCTAGTCTAGAATTTGGGGACAAGTTGCGACCGAATATATTTGAATCTCACGTGTGTGCAAGTATTGGAGAAAGAAAAAAAATGCTCAATGAAAAATCGAATGCATTTGTCATATTACCTGGAGGAGCAGGGACTCTTGATGAAGGTGCAGATGCTATTGAACAAAAAAAAATTGGAGCGCACCATAAACCGATCATATTCTTAAATATTGATGGATTTTGGGATGGGTTAATAACTCAGTATTCTCGGATGTATACAGAAGGATTTTTACGCGAAAAACCTGATTCGCTTTTTTTTGTTCATGAAGATCCAGTCGAAATTCTTGAGTACATAAAAGATACCCTTTAATAGACCTTCACCAATCCTTTTTCAAGAACTTTCTTGAAGCTACTTTTGATAAAAAGATAGCCAGCAAATAAGTAAACCAAATTAAGCACGGCACTAATCGCAAGATTAGAATATTCAATCTGACCATTAAAAAGTAGGTTTCTCGACTCTTCAAATACATAACTTGTCGGAACAATTTTTGACACTAATTGTGCCCATTTTGGTAAAACCTCGAGTGGATAATAGATTGCTGAAAAAGGTGAAACAATCCAAACGAGTGTCCATGCAAGCGCTTGTACTCTGGTCCCAAACCTGAGAATAATTCCAGAGATAAAAAGTCCAAGCCACCATCCAGTCATCATGAGAAGCCCAATAAAAATCAAGAGATGAGGATACAGATTGAGAATGCCGACTTTATATAATATATAACCAATAATGCTTCCAAAACTGAAACTTGCAATTGATTTGACAATGCTTAGAATAACAAGTGAAGACATCCACTCTTGAAATGTAAGCGGAGATACAAATATATTGATGAGATTTTTATTCCAGAGTTCTTCAAGAAGGCTCATGCTGATATCAATTTGACCTCGATATGCCACATTCCACAAGATAACTCCCGATATGAGCATGAATGTAAGCTGTTGTGCGTCAGGAGCAAGGCTTTGGAAGTACAAGCTTGTCACGCCCCAGATAAGAAGATCTAATGTGATCCAATAAAAAGCATCGACCATTTTGTCAATACTTCTTCGAAAGAGATATAAATGTCTGAGAAGCATTGCCCAGATTGTATTTTTTTTCATAGTTCTTTCCCTCCATTGCTTTGAAGAGCTATTTTCAAAAAGTAATCTTCGAGATCAGGTTTGTCGATATTGATCTCAATATATCTAATATTTTTTTGCCCCAAAAATGTTAAAAGTTCGGGAATTTGTCCTTCTTCAAGCTCGATAGTATATTTTATTCCAGAACCGTTTGCCTTCATTCTGTTTTCTTTCATGTAAGCAAATAAAACTGCTTCATCACAATTTGGAATGGTCAATTGAATTTGACACTCTTTGATACTTCTTGATAGATTTTCAGGAGTATCATTTGCAATAATTTTGCCATTACTTATAAATAATATCCGATCACACACTTCTTCAACTTCGGTCATATTGTGACTGGTAAATATGATTGACACTTTATAGTGCTCTCGTTGAGAAAGAATAAATTGGCGGACAAATTGAGCAACTTCTGGATCAAGGCTTGCCGTTGGTTCATCAAGCAGAAGAATCCGTGGATAATTGATAAAAGCCTTGGCAATATTCATACGAGTCAACTGCCCAGCAGAAAGCTCTGATGTTTGATGGTTGACTAATTCCTTTAGTCGAAAATGTTCAATTACCGACTCAATTCGTTTTTTTCGATCAGCAATCTTGTAGAGATAGGATGTGTAATGGAGATTTTCATAAACAGACAAGCTCCATGGCAGATTTGTATATGTTGAAGAAAAATTTACTTTTTCCAATATTTCTTCCCGATGTTTTTCAAATGATTTTCCAAAATAAGAAATATCTCCACTTGTTGGTGTCAGGACGCCCAAAAGCATCTGTATTGTGGTTGTCTTTCCCGCACCATTTGGGCCCAATAGGCCAAGAATCTCCCCTTCCTCAAGTTCAAAGGAGATATCGTCAACTGCTTTAAAGTTTTCAAAATGTTTAGACAGATTTTTTATGGCAAGAACTGACATTGGATTATTATAGCAGTTTAATAATCCATATTAATACACTAATTGTTATAATAGAGATATGCAACGTAAAATTTCAGTAATTATTCCAACTCTTAATGAAGAGCGAGATCTTCCTCGCCTTCTCAAGGATTTTCAAATGCAAACAAATAAGAATTTTGAAATTATTGTTGTTGATGCGCTGTCAAAAGATAAAACTATTGAAAAAGCAATGAAATTTCAAAATAAAATACCAATTACGGTAGTTGAGTCAGAAAAGGCAAATGTATCTCATCAAAGAAATCTTGGTGTGCGTCATGCAAATGAGGATTATTTATTTTTCATAGATGCTGATTCTCAAATTGCAAGTAACTGTATTGATCGATTGATTCAGTGTATTAATGATTACGGATATTTCATATTTCAACTCACCCTTATTCCAAACAGTACCGTCTATTCAGATGAAATATTATTTAATGTAATTAACTATGGAGTTGAGTTGTCTCAAAAGATTAATCAGCCTATGTCCAATGGGGGGTCGATGGTAATGCATAAAGTCTTATTTGAACAATTGAAGGGTTTCGATGAAAAGATGTATTTATCTGAAGATCACGACATTGTTAAACGGGCACAAAAAATAGGAGTTTCTGCGAAGTATTTAAAAGATGTTAAACTGAAGGTAAGCTTGAGGCGACTAAAAAAAGATGGATTTATCCCCGTCTTGTATCAGTACTCGCTTGCATTTATGTATGCGCTTGCCAAGGGTCGGATAGATAAAAAATTGTTTGATTATGATATGGGCGGCGCTGCATATGAAACAAAGCCATCAAAAGAACAGTTTCAGCAGATAAAAAAACTTTACAAACTTCTGAAAAATATATTAGAAGAGTAGTTACTTTACGGTTACGCTTTTGGCCAAGTTTCGTGGTTTATCCGGATCAAGCCCTTTTGCAAGAGCAAGAAAATATCCCAAGAGTTGAGCTATCACTACATTTGGAATAATTGTTGCATTACCACAGTTTTTTACTTCAATAAATGTATCATATACTTTGTCATTTTTGCTTGATACGCCGATCACATGTGCTCCTCTCGCGCTGACTTCATGTGCGGCAGATAATGTATCTTCATACGTTTCATCTTCAGGATTAAACAATATGACCGGTGTTCCTTTTTCAATAAGTGCAATTACACCATGTTTGAGCTCTCCAGCTGCAAATCCCTCAGCATGAATATATGAAACCTCTTTTATTTTCAGTGCAGATTCGAGTGCGGCTGCGTACGAAACACCGCGCCCAAGAATAAAAATACTTTTATAATCTTTCATTTTTGCAGCCAATGACTGGATAGAGGATTTATTTTGAATAATCTGAGATATTTCATCAACTGCCTTCAGCAAATTGATCTTTCCTTTTTCAAATGTTCCCGCGAGTTGATGAGCGATCAAGTAGAGGAATGAAATTTTGGCAGTATATGCTTTGGTTGAAGCAACTGCCTTTTCAGGTCCCGCGTGAAGTAAAAGATTATGGTCAGACATCCGATACAACGAGCTTCCTTGTGAATTGGTCAAAGAAAGTAGCTGCGCTTTTTTTTCTTTTGCTTTTTTGACACTTGAGATAATATCGATCGTTTCTCCAGATTGTGAAAGGGCAAAAACAAGGGAATTTTCTTTCAAAAAATCGAGCAAGTATGAAAACTCAGATCCAATTGCAAAATTGACATGTCGATGTGCAATTTTTGAAAAGAGATACGTACCAGCAAGACATGCGTATGAAGCGGTTCCACAGCCAATGAGATAGGTTCCATAGGACGAGCTGATTTCATCTGCAGCTTTTTTAATCTCAGTTTTTTGTGTTTCTCCGATGTTTCTGAGTATTTTTGGTTGTTCTGAAATTTCTTTGAGCATAAAATGGTCAAAGGATCCTTTTTCTGTTGATTCTGCAGCGTACGTAAGCGTGGTATAAGTAATATTTTGGTGAACTCCTTTTGTATCAAAAAGAGATACTCCTTTTTTTGAAAGCTCAACCATTTCATTATCTTCAAGGAAATATACTTTTTTAGTATGGGGGATGATGGCTGATGCGTCTGAGGCAATATAAAATTCGTTATCACCTTCACCAATTACAATCGGTGATCCATTTTTAATGATGTAAAATGATTCATCTTCGGGAAAAAATGTAATTACCGCATTTAAGCCAGTAATGTGGGATCGAAGTTTTTGCATTACTTTGACTTTATTTGGCTCTGTCTTATAAATTTCCTCGATAAGATGTGCAATGACTTCGGAGTCAGTTTCTGATTTAAAAGTATGTCCTTTTTTATTAAGATCTGATTTGATCGTTTCAAAATTTTCAACAATTCCATTGTGCACAATTGCAATTTTTTTTGTACAGTCAGTGTGAGGATGCGCATTTTCGTTTCTGACACCACCATGAGTAGCCCAACGAGTGTGTCCGATGCCGACATGTGCAGGAAATGAGGGAAGCGATGCGCTTCCAATTTTTCCGATATGTTTTTCAATATAGAGTGATCCATCATTCTTTTTTATTGCGACACCCCATGAATCATATCCACGATATTCAAGAGTTTTTAAGCCGTCAAGAATCAGTGATCCTGCCTGTTGATTCGATCCGAGATATCCAAAAATTCCACACATACTATTAATTAAATAAAATAACTACTTTTTTTCAATCTTCTTTCGATCTTCAATCTTCTTCAGTTTTTGACGTGTTGCACGATCCATATCAACATGAGCAATTGATGCAAGTTGTAGAACAGTGATAAGTACATCCGCAAATTCCTCATACATGTTTGACTTCTCAAAGCTTTCAAGTTTTGATGAACGTTGAAGTTTTAAAATGGAAAGAATGTCATTACATAGTTCTCCAACTTCTTCATTCAATTTGACGGTGTGAGCAAGGATTGCTTTTTCTCTTGTTGTGGTGAGTTTGAAATCGATATTACTTCTGAGAATATTTTTTTCGGCACGTTTTTGTACGACTTTGATATCCATAAAAATGCTTCTAATTTCTAATCTTATTATAATATTTCATACATCGATTCCAGAGAGGCTCAAAAAAAATACCCATTCCAACAAGCATCCAACCAAATATGGGAAGCGCAAATGGAACAATTCTTGTGAGGAATTTTGTAATATAAAATTCGATTCTGACGCTTTCGCGTTCGGTTATCAGCGATTGAATTGTCTGTTCCCTCAAAGGTTCAAGAATGTGTTTGCTATATTCAAATGCAAAAAGCAAAATAATAAGCCCCCACAATATAAGAATTTTACCACGCGTTGGTTTCCAGAACATATGTCCAGTGATAAATAGTATTCCCGTCGTATAAATGAGCGCTAATACATTGTGCTGAATAATGAAAAGAATGGTATAAAAAAGATTTTGTTGTGTGTCTGGTGACATAATGATTCTATTCTCGAAATTAAAATAAATTGATTTGCTCAGGATTTTCAGCTTTTTTCTTTTTGAGAGACTGAGGTTTTTTTTTGGAAGATGAAACATGAAACAATTTATTTGAAAGAGCAAAAAGTTCAAATCTTTTTAAACCATCTTGTAGTGGCTCCGCAAATCCATCAAATGCAAGCCGTTTTTCAGATGAATCAATCTCGACATCACGAAGAATCGTTGCAATTTTCTTGAACAAAATAATGTTTTCTTTGTGCTCTCTTAATATTGATTGCCACCGTGGATTTTCTACTGATTCGATATTATCCAAAAGCTCCTCAATTGTCTTATGCTTGGAAAGCAAGCTTTGCGTTGTCTTTGGGCCGATCCCTTTTGCCGTGTTGTAATTGTCAGAAGAATCTCCTGCAAGTGCTTTATAGTCTGGAATATGTTCCGGGGTAACGCCATATTTCTTTTCTACCTCACGGGGAGTGAATAAATCAAAGTTTGTGACTCCCTGTTTTGGAGCAATCAAGAATACATTTGCTTCAGTAAGCTGCAAAAGATCTCGATCACCGGTTAAGATAAGAACTCTTTCAAATTTTTTTTTATTTTTTTCGACTAATGTGCCAATCACATCATCAGCCTCAAATCCTGGCTTTTCAATCCTGACAACGCCACCTTCGTCCAAGAGATCTTTGATATTGGGAATTTGCTGTTTCAAAGCGCTATCCATGGGTGGGCGCTTGGCTTGATATCCTTTGTACAGTTTTTTTCGAAAGGTTTGCTTTGGAGTATCAAATGCTATTGCAAGATGCGATGGCTTAAAGTCACCAATTACTTTTTGAAGCATCATGAAGAATCCATATATTGCTCCGGTAGGTTCGCCCTTTTTGGTAGCCATAGTATCGGGTAATGCGTGAAAGGCGCGATGTATCATCGCATGTCCATCTATGAGGAGGAGGGTTTTCATGGGAAAAGTATACAATATTTCAAAGGAGGCATACAGTTAGTGCTGTATTTTCTTGACGCCAACGATTTTCTCAAATTGATCTTGATCCATACTTTCCCGCTTCATTAAATCGAGCGCAACTTTTTCAAGAGCGATTCGATTCTTTTTGACGATCTGAACAGCCAGAGCATATGCAGTTTTTAATATCTCGCCGATCTCATGATCAATTTTTGCGAGCATTTCTTGTGAGATGCTATTTTGTTCCCAGAACTCTGAACCCCAATCAGTAATGTCTTGTGTCGGTCCGAAATTGACCGGTCCAAGTTTGCTCATGCCAAAGTCGGTGACCATGCGTCGTGCGATATTGGTGGCTTGATCAAAGTCATTGGCCGCACCCGTTGTAATATCCTTGAAAAATACATCTTCTGCGGCACGTCCACCCATAATGACTGCGAGTCGTTCAAGAAGTTGAGAATAGGACGTGTGAAGCTGATCTCTTCCTGGTGGGATGAGCGTATATCCAAGGGCCATTCCACGAGACACAATCGATATTCTATGAACGGGGTCAGTGAGTTTTTGAAAATGTGAGACAACCGCATGTCCCGCTTCGTGATAGGCAGTAATTTTTCGATCATGATCAGTTTGTAATCTTTTTTTCTCTGGTCCAAGCTTTACTTTAGTAGCTGAATCTTCAATATCTTCCATGGAGATTGCATTTCTGTCGTTTCGGGCCGCACTGATTGCAGCTTCGTTCATCATATTTTCGATATCAGCTCCAGAAAATCCTACCGTTCGTTTAGCAATCCGATCCCATCGAACATCTTTGTCAAATGGTTTATTTTGCGAGTGAATTTTTATTATTGCTTCACGTCCTTCAACATCAGGATAATCAATTAAGATTCGTCGATCAAAACGACCGGGCCGAAGAAGTGCAGGATCAAGGAGGTCTCCACGGTTTGTTGCTGCGATAACGATAACACGTTCGTTGGGAGTAAAACCATCCATCTCCACCAATATTTGATTGAGCGTTTGCTCCCGTTCGTCATGAGAAGACATAACGCCGCGAGATCGCGCCCTGCCGATTGCATCAATTTCATCTATAAAAATAATGGCTGGTGAATTTTTCTTTGCCGTATTGAAAAGGTCTCGTGCGCGTGCTGCACCGATCCCGACGAGCATTTCCATAAATTCAGATCCAGCTATCGAAAAGAAGGGAACACTTGCCTCACCTGCGGTTGCTTTTGCAAGAAGTGTTTTTCCGGTTCCTGCTGGTCCCACAAGCATTACACCCTTTGGAGGGCGCGCACCAAGTTTGCGATATTTATCAGGTTTTTTGAGAAAGTCCACAATTTCTTCCAGTTCTTTTTTCGCTTCTTCCACGCCGGCAACATCTTTAAAGGTAATTGTTGATTGCTCTTTGTTAAATCGTTTTGCCTTTGATTGGCCAAAAGAAAATACTGAATCTTGCGAACCCTTTGCTTGGCGTATCACAAACCAGAAAAATGCAAAGAGGAGAACTATGGGGATAATACTTCCCAAAACCCGAAGAATCTCAACCATAAGAGTCGAATCTTTCGTTTCGATTGCAACTTGCTCAAGGGGGATTTCATTGTCACTCAGTATTTGTCTGAGACTGTCACGCGATTCCTTGCGCGTTACTAATTTCTTTTCATCAGCATATGTTGCGGTAACTTTATTATCTTCGACTAATACTTTTTTAACTTTGTCCTCTTTTATATCCTGAAGAATCTTTGTCAATGGCACTTCTTCGGAATTTTTCATCGATTCCGTGATGACCGGTCCAAAGAGAGTGTAAAGGAAGAATGTTGCAAATATGACAATGAATACTGTTTTTATATCGAAGTTAATTTTGAACTCTTTTATTTTTTTATTTTTATTGCTTTTTATGATGCTCTTTTTCATACCGGATTATTCTAACATATACCTCACTGTTTTGCATGAAACAGACGAAAGCAGATTATGGAGAATTGAAAGAGTATGTATTATATAATATAGCTTTCTATGACAAGGACAATCATATTATCACCGAAATCTACCAATCACGTGCTCGATGCGGTAACGCATGTTCTTTCCAAAGGTGGGCTGGTGATATTTCCATCGGACACGGTGTATGGACTTCTTGTTGACGGCACTAATAAAGCTGCAGTTAAAAAGTTGATTGAGTTCAAAAATAGAGCCCCTGGGAAAGCAATTTCAGTATTTGTTTCAGATTTGGATTCATGTAAAAATCACGTATCTATAAATCAAAAGCAATCGGCAATTCTTTCAAAGCTATTGCCGGGTCCTTTCACCATGGTGCTTCCTTCAAAACATACGGTTCAAAAACTTCTTGAATCTGAAAATGGAACGCTTGGTGTTCGAGTTCCTGATTATCAACCGATATTACAATTAACCTCATCTTTTGGGAAACCAATTACTGCAACGTCTGCAAATCTGGGGGGGAAAAGTCCTCACTATTCAATCGATTCATTCTTGCATCAAATCCCACAACTAAAAAAGGATTTGGTTGACCTCATTGTTGATGCGGGAAAGCTTCCCCGAAATAAGCCTTCAACGGTTCTTGATCTGACAGAAAGTACGGCCAAAACACTTCGGTCGGGAGATATTGTATTTGAAAAATCAACTGTTCAAATATCGCATTCTGCTCAAGAAACACAAAAAATAGGGAGAACATTGATCCAAAGCCTGTCAGAAAAATATGGGCAAAAGCCTCTTGTTGTCATTCTCAAAGGAGATCTTGGTGCGGGAAAAACAGAAATGACACGTGGCATCGCGAATTACTATGGAATAGAAAAGATTATTTCACCAACATTTGTGGTTTATTATGAATACGTTATTCAAAAAATTCAAAATTCAAAATTCAAAATTCAAAATTCTAATATATTTATTCATGTGGATTTGTACAATATTCAGGAAGAAACCGAGTTTGACCATTTGGGACTTTCAGAATATTTGAATCCAGGAAATGTGATGGTGGTTGAGTGGGGGGAGAAGTTGGGAAAAATGTATGCAGAGTTTCAGAAGAAGGCAGTAGTTGTGTTTGTTGAGATTGAGTATGATGGGGAGAATGGGAGGAAAATACGTATATGAATAATAAAAAAACAAAAATCATTCTAGCAATTGATACCTCTTGTGACGAAACGTCAGTCGCCGTTGTCCAAGGGCGCCAAGTTCTTTCACATGTAGAATATTCCCAGATTGCGATGCATATCAAATGGGGTGGCGTCGTCCCGTCGATTGCACGGCGCGCACATGAGGAGCGGATAGATTGGGTGATCCAAAAAGCTCTCAACAAGGCGAAATTAGATCTAAAAAAGATTGATTGCATCGCAGTGACGTATGGTCCCGGACTTGCGATCGCGCTTGAAGTTGGTATCAGAAAGGCCAAAGAATTAGCTGAATCTATCAAGAAACCAATTATTCCTGTAAATCACATGGAGGGGCATCTCTATTCTCCCTTCGTCCAAAATAGTAAAGGAAATCCAAAAATAGATTTTAATTTTCCCTATATTGGACTTCTCGTTTCTGGTGGGCACACAGAACTTGTACTTTTCAAAGACCATTTAACGTACGAAATACTTGGTGAGACGCGGGATGATGCAGCGGGAGAAGCGCTCGATAAAGCGGCTCGCATGTTGGGATTTGGCTATCCGGGTGGGCCAATTCTTGAACGTTTGGCTTCGGAAGTCGACAACGAAGATAAATATCACTTTCCGCAACCGATGATCGGATCTAAGAATTTTGAATTTTCTTTCTCAGGTCTAAAAACTGCATTTTTATATAAAATTCAAGAAATGACCGATGCAGATAAAAACAAAGATCTTCAAAATCTTGCCAGCAGTTTTCAAGAAGCAGTATTTCAAACCTTGATGAAAAAAACAAAAAAAGCTATGATCCAAACGGGAATTAATCGAGTGCTTCTGGGTGGAGGCGTTGCAGTCAATAACCGATTAAAAACCACAATGAGAACTATGGTAGCCATCCAAGGTGGTTCAGTGTTATTCCCTCCATTCAAATATTTAAACTTTGACAATGCGGCAATGATCGGCGTTGTTGCAAGTATTCGCGCAGAGCATGGCTTCTTTGCAACGGATGATGATACTATTGATCGAGAGCCTCGTTTATCGCTCTTGCAATCAAGTATTTGATTGGATACACTTACAAAGCAAACAGAGTTACTAATATTACATATTCGCATGTTATTTCTCAAAAACCTCACCATCTCAGTAGAAGGGAAAACAATCATCAAAAATTTGAATTTTGAATTTGAAAAAGGGAAAACATATGCAATTATGGGCCCAAATGGTTCGGGAAAATCTACGCTCGCATATAGCATAATGGGTCATCCTGCATATAAATTGAGTGATAAAAGTTCGATGAAGCTAAATGGACAAGAGATAAGCCAAATGGATCCAAATGAACGAGCTCAAGAAGGATTATTTCTTTCATTCCAGTCACCCCTTGCACTGTCTGGCGTGAAGGTATATCAGCTTCTTCAACTTGCAATGAATGGAAAAAAGGATCCACTCCAAATACGTAAGGAGGCACAAAAATATGCAAAAGAGCTTGGAATCAGTGAAGAATTGTTGAATCGTCCGCTCAATGTTGGGGCATCTGGTGGAGAACGAAAAAAAATGGAAGTGTTACAAGCTGCGGTTCTTGAAAAAGATCTGTTAGTTTTTGATGAAGTAGATACCGGCGTCGATGTTGATGCTTTAAAAGATATCTCACATTTTTTGACAAAACACAAGAAAAATAAAACATATATTGCGATAACACATTACAATCGCATTCTTCACTATTTGAAACCAGATTTTGTATTGGTGATGAAAGACGGGAAGATTGTGAAGGTTGGGAAAGCTGATTTAGCAAAAACGATTGAATCTGAAGGGTATGAATATATTAAGAAATAAGTTGATACAGATCCATCGATCAATATCCTTTTAGTTGCCTAAGCGAAATTTTTTATCACTGGTATAGTTGGATCGCGAATCGGCATAAAAGGGCATTTTCGCTCTGAAATAATTAGTGCAGAATATCTATGACAAAGCAAAAAGACGACATAAAGATAGACTACAAATATGGCTTTTCCATGCCGGAAAAATCCTTTTACAAAGCTAAAAAGGGACTGCGTGAAGATGTGGTACGCATGATCTCAAAGATAAAAAAAGAACCAGAATGGATGCTTGCATTTCGTCTAAGGGCATACAAAATCTTTCTCGAAAAGAAGATGCCGAAGTTTGGTCCAAGTCTCGCAAAGATTGATTTTGACAATATCTATTACTATCTCAAGCCAACGGAAAATCAGGCAAATGCGTGGGAAGATCTGCCAAAAGAGATAAAAGATACCTATGACAAGATTGGTGTTCCCGAAGCGGAGAAGAAATTTTTAGCAGGAGTCTCTGCACAATATGAATCTGAAGTAGTATATGAAAGTGTCAATAAAGAATTGTCAAAACTTGGCGTCATCTTTTGTGATATGGACACGGCCTTGAGAGATCATGAGAATTTGGTCAAAGAATATTTTGGAACACTAATCCCCGCGCATGACAACAAATTTGCCGCATTAAACTCTGCCGTTTGGTCAGGAGGATCGTTTGTGTATGTTCCGAAAGGAGTGAAAGTAAAACTTCCTTTGCAGGCATATTTCCGAATTAACGCTGAGCGATTTGGGCAGTTTGAACGAACACTTATTATTGCAGAAGAAGGAAGCGAAGTTCATTATGTCGAAGGATGCACGGCTCCGATTTATACGACTGAATCACTTCATGCTGCGGTAGTTGAAATATTTGTAAAAAAAGGCGCACAAGTTCGCTATACTACCGTACAAAATTGGAGTAAAAATATTTTCAATCTTGTCACGAAACGAACTCATTGTGAAGAAAACGGATTTATGGAATGGATTGATTGTAATATTGGATCAGGGATCACGATGAAATATCCGAGTGTGTATTTGTATGGTGAAGGGGCGCGTGGAGAAGTGCTGTCCATTGCCTATGCGGGGAATGATCAGATTCAGGATGCGGGTGCGAAGATGATGCATTTTGCGCCCAACACCTCGTCTCGGATAGTCTCAAAATCTATTTCTAAAGAGGGGGGAAGGACGTCTTATCGAGGACTTGTCCAAGTCGCACCAGGTGCTACGAACTCTTCGGTTTTTGTATCGTGTGATGCATTAATTCTTGACGAAGATTCTCGGTCAGATACATACCCAGCAATGAGAATTAAAGAAAATGAGGTTGAGGTGCAACATGAGGCAACGGTTGAAAAACTTGGAGATGAAAAATTGTTTTATCTCATGTCACGAGGGCTTTCTCAGGCTGATGCAGAAAGTGCATTGGTTCTCGGATTTATGGAGCCAGTGACAAAAGAGATTCCACTCGAATATTCGATTGAACTGAATAGATTAATTCGACTAGAGATGGAAGGCAGTGTGGGGTAAATATGAAATTTATAAACGTAAACAAACAAAAAAAAGAACAGATGCTCTTTGATCAAAAGGGCGAAACGTATGTGGTATATTTTCACAATATTTCTGGAAAACTGACCTTTGAGATCACTGAGCCAGAAATAAAATTGTATATTTATGGACTCTATACTGGAAAGAAATCGGATGAATTTCATATTGAAACAATCCAACTACATAAGTCTCCCGGATCACTCTCAGATCTTTTGATAAAAGGGGTCTTTGAAGATCGATCAAAGTTTATTTACCAGGGATTGATTCGACTGGAGAAAGAGGCTCAAGAATCTCACGCCTATCAGAAAAATCAAAATCTTATCATGTCAAAAGATGTTTTTGTAGACTCCCGACCGTACCTTGAAATTCTTGCAAATGATGTGTTTTGTACCCATGGATCAACCACCGGAAAACTGAGTGAAGATCAGCTCTTATATGCACGAACACGCGGACTTTCGGCACCGGATGCGGAGCAAATGCTCGTGCAAGGATTTATTGATGAAGTGTATCAAAAGGTGCAGTCCCACAATCCAGAGTTTATCATTTAATACATTACAGAATAAAATATCGACAAAATGATTGATACAAAACAAATCAGAAAAGATTTTCCCATTTTCAAAAATCATCCATCATTAACCTATCTTGATTCTGCTGCTACGTCACTGAAGCCAAAAAGTGTTATAAGTAAAATTACTGAGTACTATGAACACTACTCGGCAAATATTCATCGAGGTATTTACCATCTTTCTGAAAAGGCATCAGAAGAGTATGAAGGAACGCGCTCAGTTGTTGCATCCTATATCAATGCACCATCTCAATCTGAAATCATATTCACGAGAAATGCTACTGAAGGGATCAATTTAATCGCTTCAACTATTGGCGTTACCAATGTCTCAGAAGGAGATGAGATTGTGACGACTGTTATGGAACATCATGCAAACTTTGTCCCGTGGCAACAACTTGCATTTGATGTTGGCGCAGATTTCAAAGTAATAGATATTGATGAAAATGGCTCTCTTCCTCTTAAAGTAAGTGGCCATAACTCAAAGTCAAAAACACTTGTTGAAATTTCAGATATTATCTCGAAGAAAACGAAAATATTGGCAATTGGTCTCGTTTCAAATACACTTGGTACGATTAATCCGGTCAAAGCAATTATTGCTGCGGCAAAAAAGATTAATCCTCAAATTTTATCGGTAGTCGATGCAGCGCAAGCCGTACCACATATGAAGATCGATGTTCAAGATTTAGGGTGCGACTTTTTAGTATTTTCATCTCACAAAATGTTGGGGCCAACCGGCGTTGGCGTTCTCTGGGGTCGTCATGAAATATTGAAACAAATGCCTCCCTATCAGTATGGAGGTGATATGATTCGGTCAGTTGCACTTTCTGATACAACCTTTGCAGATTCACCGCATAGATTTGAAGCAGGAACGCCGAATATCGCCGGAGTCATCGGGTTAAAAGAGGCGATCGCCTATCTTGAGAATGTAGGACTTGAATCCATTCGAAAACATGAGCATGCGTTGACAAAATATGCTATGGAAAAACTGACCGAGACATTCAAAGAATGTATCACTATCTTTGGACCAGCTGACCCCGATAAACGTGCAGGATTGGTCTCATTTCAAATAAAGGGTGTACATCCTCATGATATTGCACAAATTCTTGATGAACATGACATTGCGGTACGAGCAGGGCATCATTGTACGATGCCGCTGCATACTCGATTAGATGTCGCTGCAACAACACGTGTAAGCTTTTATATTTATAATGACGCGCAAGATATTGATAAATTGATTGATGGATTGAAGATTGCGACTAAAACCTTTTCCAAAAAATCTTAAATAATATTTAATATGAGTATTTACGCTGATCTAATACTTGATCATTATCAATATCCTCGAAACAATACTTTGGTAAAAGGTGCAACTTCAAAAGTTGATCTTGATAATCCATTATGTGGGGACAAGATCCACATGGAAATTCGTGAAAAGGATGGAGTAATTCAAGAAATTGGGTTTACGGGAGAAGGATGCGCAATTTCTATTGCTTCGGCATCAATGCTTACGGAGTATGCTAAAGGAAAAACAAAAAAAGAGCTACTAGAAATTAGCACCGGAGATGTGTTAGGATTATTGAATATTGAGCTTACTCCCAATCGCATGAAATGTGCGCTTTTGAGCTGGGAAGGTTTGCGAAAATTACTAATTTAATTTTTTTATATGTCAGATGACCAAAAACTGAAAAATCCGTCAAGCCCCTCGGGACCGGTAACTGTTCGTGATTTGAAATTCCATGTAGATCGCGATTTGTGCATCGGTGCAGCAACCTGTGTCGCAATTGCCCCCAATACATTTGTCATGGATTCAGAGGCAAAAGCTATCATTCTTGATACGGCAGACCAAGACACCAATGAGGCGATCATTGATGGCGCGCGTGGATGCCCGACCGCTGCAATTATTATTGAAGATTCTGCAGGAAATAAGATTTTTCCACAGTAATTTTCTTACAATGATTTCAGAGAAATCTTCGACTACACCTGATAATCGAGCAGAATCAATAATCTGAAGTTGCACCAAGAGGTATATTACTTGTAACATGAAAATATGAGATTTAATTGGAAAATTGGTGGAGAAGCAGGATTTGGCATCATGACTTCTGGTCTTGTTTTTTCAAAAATTGCAACCCGCTCGGGCTATCATATTTTTGATTATCCTGAATACCCATCTTTGATTCGAGGAGGTAATAATACCTACGAAGTAAACGTGTCAGATGATGAAGTACATTCGCCAAAATGGGATATTGATCTTCTTGTCTGTTTAAATAAAGAAACCTACGATCTTCATAAATATCGACTTCACGAAAAGAGCATGGTGGTGTTTGATCCCGAAATGTTTGAGCCAGAAAAACCATTTATAAAAGTGCCTATCGGGTTTACCAAAATTAAGAAAGATGAAAAGATCGACCAAATGATGGTAAATACGATTGCCGTTGGCGCAAGCGTTGCTTTACTTGGAGGAGAGCTCGAAGTATTTGAGAAAATCATCCATCAACAATTTGATAAAAAAGGCAAAGAAGTAGTTGATTTCAATTTGCGTCTCGCAAAAATTGGATTTGACGAGGCATCAAAAAATTCTGTTCAAAAGCAAGAAATTCTTAAAAAGAAAGATGTCGTAAAAACTAAAATGGTTGTGACCGGAAACGAAGCCTTCTCCCTTGGCACAATGGCTGCAGACTGTCGATATTATGCAGCATATCCAATGACACCTGCGTCGACGGTACTTGGAGCTCTAGCTGCATGGCAGTATAAAAATAAGATGGTTGTTCGTCATCCTGAGGATGAAATTTCTGTAATTAATTCAGCACTCGGCGCATCATTCGCAGGCGTTCGTTCTGCAGTTGGTACATCTGGTGGAGGATTTGCACTCATGACCGAAGCGCTTTCTTATGCTGGAATAGCTGAGATTCCGATTGTGGTATTTCTTTCCATGCGTTCGGGACCTGCGACTGGAATGCCAACATGGACTGAGCAAGGGGATCTTTTGTTTGCAGTACATGGCGGACATGGAGAATTTCCAAAAATTGTTCTTACCCCGGGTGATCCCGAAGAAATGGTTGAACTTACTCTGAAAGGGTTTGATCTTGCAGATATATACCAAACACCCGTGCTTATTGTTTCAGATAAATTCTTGTCTGAATCTCATAAATCAGCAATCAAAGAAGTTATTGATAAAAAAATGAACGAGCATGTCATCGATCGAGGAAAGATTGTCTCGGATACAAAAGCACTGCCGTACCTACGATTCAAGCACGAAGAAGATGGTATATCAGAAATGCTCATTCCCGGAAAAAAAGGAGTGTTCTATCAAGCAAATTCTTACGAACATATTGAAGACTCTCATACGACTGAAAGTGGTGAAGAAAGAATAATCCAAGTAAATAAACGAAATGCAAAAACAAATACCTACTTCAAAAACCATTTTGAGCAGCCTCAGATTTTTGGAGAGTTGAATGATGCAAAAACGGTGCTTGTCTCCTATGGGTCAAACAAAGGACCAATCTTGGATGCGCAAAAAATGTTCCCCGATTCATCAGTTGCATTTATTCACTTCACTCATGTGTATCCAATGCCTCAGGAGCCGATCAAAAAATTATTCAAGCGATGTGAAGGGAAGCGAATTATTCACATTGAAAATAATTCTCATGCTCAGTTTGCACAGTTACTGCGCATGCAGACGGGAATTGATCTCAAAGAAAAACTGCTCAAATATGATGGAAGACCGTTTTGGCCAGAAGAGATCAGAGATTATATTCAGGGAAGCAAAGTTCAAACAGATAAGAAGATACAAGACAATCAAGAAATGATTGCACCTGAAATGAAAGAAGAAAAGTTAGACGAAATAAAATCACAACAGGAACAAGATTTATTAAGCAAACTTGAAATTTTTAGTAAGGATTCAGATTAACATTAATACTTTAAAAAAAACTCATGTCAGATTTATCGTTTGATGGATACGCACCAACCTGGTGTCCGGGCTGTGGAGATTGGGGAATTCGCGTGGGTATCAAATCCGCACTTGAACAGCTGGGATTTGATCCATCAACTCTTTTCATATCATTTGATATTGGATGCTCGGGAAATATGAATGACTTTATCAATGGATATGCGATGCATGGCCTTCATGGAAGATCCATTCCGACCGCAGTAGGCATGAAGTGTGCACATCACGATATGAACACAATTGTTATTGGCGGGGATGGTGGCATATACGGCGAAGGGGGAAATCATTTTCTCCATGCGTGTCGTGGAAATCATGACATAACAGTTATCGTGCACGACAATATGGTATACGGTTTGACAACTGGTCAAGTTGCACCAACCGCAAAAAAAGGATTCAAATCAAAATCTACACCACAAGGCATTATTGAAGTTCCGGTAAATCCTCTTGCCCTTGCAATTACTCAAGGAGCTTCATTTGTGGCACAAGGGTTTGCCGGTGATGCGCGCTCACTTATTGAAATTATTAAAGCAGCAGTTACTCATAAAGGGTTTTCACTGGTAAATATCCTTCAACCATGTGTGACTTTTAACAAAATAAATACCTACCAGTATTATTTAAAAAACACCTATAAACTTCCTGAGGACTATAAATCAGGTGATAAAAAAGAAGCAATTGCAAAGAGTATGGAAGTTCATGAGGAAAAGTATCCCCTTGGAATATTGTATCGAGAAGAAAAGCCGGTGTATCATGAGAATATTCCGCAGCTTGAGGCTCCGCTGGTCACGCGTGCACGATTTACTGATTTTGAACCATTTACTTCGTCATTTGTGTAGAATTCCACGCTAAATCACACATCTTGACTTTTAGCAATCAATTTAATATACTGCTAAGATATGTCTGAAATAAATTCTGAGAAAAATGAACTTTACCCCGTTGTAGCAATCAGAGATGGAATAGTATTTCCGTCAGCTGAGAATGTATTGGTGTTTGGTCGAGAGAAAAGCGTTGCGGCAATGAAGCATGCAATGAAAAATGAAAAAAAAGTAATTTTGGTCATGCAAAAGAAGGCAGATCTTGAAGATCCAGAGACAAAAGACTTATACGATGTTGGAGTAGTAGCACAGATTGACAAGATCGCAACAAGTGAAAAAGGACAAATCAACGCTCTCGTGAAAGGACTTTATAAAGTCCATATTGATTCTTATTCCCAGACCGAGCCATATATTGCGGCTACTGCATCAGAAATATTGGAATCATCTCAGGAAACGGAAGAAATTCTTGCCGTTGTAAAGTATATTTCTGGTCAGGTAAAGAAAGCGATTAACCTTGGAAAAACGATTGACTTCGTGTTCCTCATGAATATTCTCAATATTCAATCTTCACATAATTTTTCAAATCAGGTTGCAATGATTGTCGACATCAAGACAAGTGAACGCCAAGAACTTCTCGAAGAAACAGATTTGAAGACCAGGTTGCAAAAGGAAGTTGAATACATAAATAAAGAGATTAAAGTTCTTGAACTTGAGCATAATATTTCAAACAAAACGCAAAAGAAATTTGAAAAAAACATGCGGGAAACATTTCTTCGTGAAAAGATGAAAACAATTGAAGAGGAGCTCGGCGACAAGGGGGACAATGTAGAGGTCAATGAATATAAAAAGAAAATAAAAGATGCTGCAATGCCTGAAGATGTGCAGAAAAAAGCGGTAAAGGAGCTCAAAAGACTTTCTCAAATGTCGCAGTACAATCCTGAAGCCTCATATATACGATCATATCTTGACTGGCTGGTTGAGATACCATGGAATCATGCGTCAGAGCAAAATATTGATATAAAACTTGCAGAAAAAATATTAGATGAAGATCATTTTGGACTGAAAAAAGTTAAGGAACGAATTATTGAGTTTCTTGCAGTCATGAAGTTAAAAAGTATGCAAGATGAAGAGATAGACAAGGCAGAAAAAAAGAAACCTGATTCAAAAAAGCCGAACAATAAACACGAACATCAACCGTCAATTTTGTGTTTTGTCGGACCACCAGGTGTCGGTAAAACTTCTTTGGGAAAATCAATAGCACGTGCGCAAGGAAGAGAGTTTGTAAAAATATCGTTAGGTGGAATACGTGATGAGGCAGAAATTCGCGGACATAGAAGAACGTATGTTGGTGCTCTCCCTGGCCGAATGATTCAAGGAATAAAACAAGCTGGCACAAAGAATCCGGTTTTTATGCTTGATGAAATTGACAAAATTGGGAGTGATTATCGCGGTGATCCATCTGCAGCACTTCTTGAAGCTTTGGACCCAGAGCAAAATCACGCATTTTCTGACCACTATCTTGAAGTTCCCTTTAATATGTCAGAGGTCTTTTTTATTACGACTGCAAATATTCTTGACACGATACCCGATGCACTTCGTGATCGTCTAGAGATCATTCATTTTGCCGGATATACCGAGGATGAAAAATTTAATATTGCAAAAAATTATCTTATTCCAAAGCAACTTCGTGCGCATCACATTTCTCAGGATAAAATTGGGGTGTCTGATGGGGCGCTTCGGATTATTATTCGAAGATATTCACGTGAGGCAGGAGTTCGCGAGCTTGAACGTCAAGTTGCTACCGTATTTCGAAAGGTTGCTCGTGACATTGTTGAAAATAAGATCAAAGGTAAGAAAAAAATCATTGCAACAGCCGATACGCAGAAATACTTAGGACCCTTTAAATATTCTGAGTCGATGATTGAGGATAAGGATACTGTTGGGATTACTACTGGACTGGCGTGGACACAGGTAGGTGGAGTTATACTGTTTGTTGAAGTTGCTAATATGCCAGGAAAAGGATCGCTTACTTTAACGGGAAACCTTGGAGATGTTATGAAGGAATCATGCCAAGCTGCGTTGACCTATATTAGAGCGCGATGGGATACCTTTAAACTTGAGGAAAAGTTTTACAGTGATATGGATATTCATGTACATGTTCCTGAAGGTGCAGTACCAAAAGATGGACCATCTGCAGGGGTATCGATTGTAACCTCAATGATATCATCACTTACCGGAATGCCGGTCAAAAGAGACGTTGCAATGACCGGAGAGATCACGCTTCGTGGACGAGTGACTGAAATTGGTGGTCTGAAAGAAAAAGTAATTGCCGCACATAGAGCAAAAATTAAAACTGTCATTATCCCAATGGAAAACAAGAAGGATTTGGTTGATATTCCAGACAATGTAAAGAAAGATCTGAATTTTATTTTTGCAAGTCGCATAGATGATGTACTAAAGGCTGCTCTTATTTTTCCGACTAAAAAGAAAGAATTTATTGATAAGCGATCTAAGAAAGCAAGTGAAGGAAAAAATCAGAAATAGGATCTCTTAAATAAGACGATTTCGAATAGCGTACGCAATATTGTAGATTGGGTATATCATTGGATTTATCACCAAGTCGTAGCTCCCAACAAATGGTACAAATTGTGTTCCATATCCTTCTTTGAATCGAGTAAATCCTGACCATTTTCCATTCCGGTCATAGTTTTGAGGCAGCGATCCCCACATATCAAATGTTTTTGCACCTAGTTTCTTCCCAAGCTTAATAGCCTCCCACATCAGGAGGTTTGAACCCATGAGGTCGCGATGTTCAGTGGAAGAACCCCCATACGGATAATATAATCGATCTTTGAAGATGAAAAGTTCGTATGCCGCAAGAGGAATATCATGGTGATATGCAATTACTATTTTTGCATATTTATTTTTCAATCCATTCCAAACTATCTGGTGATATGAACGATCATGTCCTCGGTATTCCTGTCTGCTTGTTGTTTTGAAATAGAGATCGGCAAATACCTCAAATCCATGATCGTCAGATTGTTCTCGCACGATTACCCCTTTGCGCATAGCATATCGAATGTTATACCGCGTTTTAGACTTCATATTGTTTAGTAGCGTATCTTCAGTAGGTGTTAAATCAAGCATCTGAGTCCAGACCGGAAATAGAGGGTGTGGAGATCTTTTTAAATTTGGGAGTTGAGATTTAATCGAAACAGAATCATATGGTTCAAATTTGATAAAGAGAAGGTGATTTTCTTTGCCATAATTTGATAAAAATGTCAGCAATTCATCTGATGGTAGAACAGATCTCGGGATGTATCCAATCTCAAATGATGTTCGGGGTATTTTATGTATGGTCATGGTAAAAACAGCATGAAGAGCGTTCTGATCAAATCCTCCTATTCGAACAATCTTGACACCTGTTTGTTTACGGACTTCACCCCATTCCCAACTTTGAAGCGGATGTTGAGCATTCTCGTTAAACTGATTATTATCAAATTGTTCTGGCAAGATTTTATACTCCATAAGTTATTGATCAATTTTGGTTGCGTTTACAAGAAGGGATAATGTTTCCTCTGCGCATTTTGACCAAGAAAATTCTTTTACTCTTTTTTTCCCTTCAGTAATTAAGGTTGAATAGAGCTTTGAATCGCTTGTTAATTTTTCAAGTTTTTCCAAAAGATCATTTTTGTCATTTGGATCAAAATAGAGACATGCTTCTCCGCCAATTTCTGGCAGACTTGAGGCATGAGATGTCACGACAGGGCATCCAGCACTCATTGCTTCAAGAATTGGTATGCCAAATCCTTCATAAAATGACGGAAGAACAAAGCAAAATGCATTTTTATACAAAGTGGTCAATGCTTCATCTGTCTCAAATCCAGTAAAAATGACATGCTCTTCAAGATTCAGTTCCTTAACTTTTGCATATATTTTGTCAAATAACCACCCTTTTTTCCCAACAAGCACGAGTTTAAATTCAGATTGTTGTTTTCGAAATTCCTTAAAGGCTTCAATGAGAGTTGGCACATTTTTACGTGGTTGAAGTGTCCCGACGTATAAGAGATATTTTTTTGGATTCAATTTATATTGAATCAATACATCATTCGATATATTTGATGAAATATTTGTTCTACTAAATCCGTTATATACAACAGTGACATCCTCTTCTGACAGCTGAAAGGTGTTTAATATATCTTTTTTTGTCGTTTTTGAAACAGCAATTATTTTAAGCGCTTTCATAACGGAGTATTTTGTCCAGTTATTGAGCTTATAGAGATCTTTTTTGAGAAATTCTTTTGGATATTTTACGTAGGAAAGGTCATGAATCGTTACTATCACTGGTTGTTTCAAAAATCGTGGTGCATAATGCGCTGGCGCAAAGAATACATCAATGTCAGAGCGAAACAATAGATGAAAGGGGAGAAAGATTTGAGACCAGAGGACTTTCGCAGGAATTACTTCATAGGTAAAACCATCATGTTCTTTTGGCATACATATTTTTGGTTCGTTGCGGAGAAATATGGTGAATGTTACTCCTTCTTGTTTGAACTTTGCAAAATGCTTCAGAAGTTCGAGAGTGTACACGGAAACACCTACATGCTTCTCTACATTTGCTTCATTTCCATCAATACCAATATTCATAATTGTTTATTAATCAAGATGTTTTCTCGTTGAGAGAAGTAATAAGAGTATTATAATAACTTTTCCACGTAAACTTCTGTGCTTGGAGTAATCCTTTTTCGACAAGCTCAGCTCGTAGTTTTTCTGAACCAGTAAGTTGTTCGAGAACACTTTGAATTGATTGCTCGCTGTGTGGATCAAAAAAAACTGCAGCATCTCCTGCAACCTCAGGTATTGAAGAGGTATTACTTGTTGCTACGGGGCATCCATACTTCATAGCCTCGATGATAGGGTATCCAAAGCCTTCATAGATTGAAGGATATGCAAAACAGAGGGCATTGGCGTACAGCGTGGCAAGCTCTTCACCAGACACATAGCCAATAAACTTTATTGCATCGTTTGATTTTTCATCTGGCATGTTCCAACCTTCTGGTCCAACGATAATAAGTTGTAACGACTGGGTAGGTTTTGCCATTTTTTGAAAAACAGTAATGAGCTTTTGAATATTTTTTCTTGGTTCTTGTTTGCCGACAGATAGAATGTAGGGTTTTGTTATGTCAAATTTTTCAAGATGATCTATTTGTTGAGCGTTTGACCGAAGTTTTGTTACCTCGACGCCAGGATAATTGATCACTGTCCGTGATGAGTCAATATTATATTCTTGGCGAAGGTCATTTGTCGTTGCCTGTGAGTCAGTGAAAATAATTTTTGATTCATTTGTTAGATATTTGAAGCGTGTCATTTGCGCACGTAATATTGTTTTATGAACTGTTTGTGGATACTTCTTAAAGACAAGATCGTGGACAATCGTAGCTTTTTTGATGGGCATTGGAAGCTCAATCCAATCTGATGTGATAAACCAATCAAGCTCAGTGAATTGATGCAAGTTATTTGTTATCATCCTCGTTGCAAAGCGAAGATCATTACTCAAAAGAGACAGTGCTGTTGGAGGAAGCGGAAGTATAACCAAAGTATGATGATGAGCAGCAATTTTTTCCTTAAGTGGCAATTCAAGAGAATTGCGAAATGATGAGAAAAAAAATGTCCACTCGTCCAGTTTATTATTGTCGAGTATTGCGTGAACGAGTCCTTCGGTAAAACGAGAAACGCCCGTACCTTTGTATGCAATTTGTGAAATATCAATGCCAATTTTCATTATTATTTTATCAACTCTTTGTAATGTTCCGATATACGTTTTCAAGTTTTTTTGCAATTGATTCCCAACTAAAATTTTCTGATACAAGTTCAAATGCATTTTTTTGTATCCTTTTATACAATGCTTCGTCAGATAATATTTTTTGGATCTGAATGACAAATTCCTCTGGCGATTGAGCTATTACTGCATGCGTATTGTCTTGAATTCCCAAGCCCTCAACGCCAACACGGGTTGAAACGACCGGAAGACCTGAGGCCATACTTGCAAGAATTTTGAGCCGTGTTCCACCAGGGCCAAATATTGGTGCGATAAATAATGTTGCAGAATGATACAGTTTTTTAACTATTTTTTCATCGGCTGGATCGAGGTCAATGATAGTTATATTTTTTTTCTGTGACGTAACGATTTTACCCCCCGCATTTTGACCCGCAATTATTAGTTCAAATTGTGGCATCACCTTTTCAAGAAGCGGATATATCGACTCGATCAAGTATTTTGCTGCCTCCACATTTTGCAACCAGAAAAAATTTCCAAGAAATAAGAGTTGCGGTTTTGAAAGTTCTTTAGAAGGAAGTTCTTTTACAAACATCTCATCACCTGCTCCATTTGGAATGACCTTTGGTTCTATACTCGGGTCAAGGCGTTTTATTTCATTTTTATCAAACTCAGAGACCGTTGCAACAAGATCTGCCTTTTTCCAATAATATTTTTCCCAGTATTTGAGTTTTATGATATCAAGATGAAGAGGAAGGCGCAGGAGTGAGGGAAGTGAACTCGTAAAATGTTGGTATACCTTATATTCAATCGTTTGTTCAACGAGCAAAATGGGGGTCAATGTTTTTGGAATGTGTGGCATGATGTAAAATGTTTCGGCATGAATAACATCAAATGTTTTTTCCTTTAGAAGTTTCTGAATGGTGTCTGATGCTTCTTGAGAAAAATTCCTCACGATCAAAAAGGGTTGATTGGTAAATGCTGCCTTTGCAATGATTTTGGGACGCCATGGTTTACTTGCTCTTTTGCAGAGGTGAATTTCAGAACAATATGATCGCAGATGTTTTGCGTATTGCTTCTCATTCTCATCTTTGTATAAGGCAACAAGCGTAATTGAGTGATTTCTGGCTAGATATTTGAGTAGATAATGAGTGCGAATTTGTCCTCCTGACGCAGGGGGGTATGGAAGATATGGAGTAAGCATCAAAATGTTCATACGATATTCATTGAATGGTATATGTGGATTACAGTTTCACCATGAGATAGAGATCAGTTTCAATGACAATCTCAAGATCTCTTGATTTTAAATCTTCTTTCATACCCTCATTTGAGGTGACAAGATACCTATATCCAAGTTCGGTGAGCTCTTCTATGCTCTTATAGACTGCAGGGGCTCCTTTCCTGTCTGATAAGTACAAGAGAGTAGTGTCTCCGCTTCTATCTGTCACTATTTTGTCTTCAGGAGCAGTAAAGGTTTTAATAAGCTCAGCAATTTGAGGAAGATCATTTGGATATACGTAGTAATCCTTAACTTTATAATATGAAAACAGCACACTAAATAAGATAACAGCAAAAACGGTCGGATAAAGAATAATTTTGTGAATATATTTACTGGGAATTTCAATTATATTTGCTACTCCGACACCTCCAATAAGCGCAAACATTGGTAATGCGATTGTTTGATAATATTCATGTTGAACATTTCCTCCCTGAAAGGTAAAGATATAAACAAGTCCGGAAAAGAGCATGCTGTGAAGAAAGAAGTTTTTATACTTTCCAACCGCGCCAAGGATAAAAAATGCGGTGCCATAAATTCCAAATATCAGTGTTCCAATTCGTTCCATAAACATCCATCGAAAAAATGCGGGACGGAAAAATATTTCTTTTGGTCCTTCAAATGTATTTACTTGAGTAAGGAGCCATGCGCTTGCGGGAATCCCTTCAGGAAATTGCAAGATGTAAACTCTCCAAATGATCAGGGGAATTATTCCAATAATTAAGTATGCATAGGGTCGCCATTGTTTGAAGATATCAAATTTATAGGTACGGAGAAATAAATAACCAGCGGCAAATGAATAAAAAATAGTAGTGGGCTTAGTCAAAAGAGAAAGAGCAAAGAGTGTTCCAGCAAATATGAGATAGAGAATTGATTTCTTTTTTCGCGTTAAGCCAATGTAAAGAAAAAACAATGAGAGCATCATGAAAGCGACTGCGGTAGATTCGGGAAGAATAACTCGAGAGAAAAATACAAAGAATGGAAATATGGCATAAATTCCTGCCGTTGCAATTGCTGCTATTCGATTCTTTTCCATCAGGGCAAAGTAATAGAGCACCGAGATCGTTATGAGGGAGAAAATCGCAGAGGTAAGTCGTCCATAAATTTCAAGTGAGACAATCGGTAAATATTTTGTAAAAAATGCAAAAATAGCATTGTAAATCGGAAACTCAACCATGCGAATTCCTGATGGGTTTTCTATACCTGTTTGAATACTTGAAATATCGTCATAGGTGGGTTTCAGAAGATTGAATCCGTCTCGGGTAAAATTCCGAGCAACAGCAGCAGTGTCAACCTGCCTCCATGAATGAAGGTCTGCAAGAGGCGTATCAATTTTATAAATACGAAGCGCAAGACCGATTATTAATATGATCGCAAGTATCAAGATATCTTTTTTTTTCATGATGATGAGTTCGATCAATTATATTTTCAAGGTTTCAATTTTCTTTTTTGAAACAAAGTATTTTGATGAGGCATAAAATATTCCCGCAAGAAGCCAGAACATGTATGCTAGTTTTGATGCTTCAAATAGGTCGATGTATCCAGCATTGATAAAGAGTCCGATAAATCCAAAGAGAAATCCATAGAATATATATGCATATTTTTTTTGCATCAAAACAACATTTTTCTTTATTGACATCATGATGCTTCCCAAAATAATGAGAAAGAGGGATGTTCCCAGTAATCCTATCTCACCAAGCCATCTCAAGTAATCTCCATCGGTCGCCTCGCCAAGTGAGGATGGACCACTTCCCAAGAATATGTTTTTAGTAAACGCTGCAAATGCACGTGGCCATGACACCTGGAGGCGGGTTGATATTGAAATATCAGGTAAATACTTGATGATAGGAATTTGTCGTAAAAAGACGAGTTCAACAGCTTCATTAATTTCTTGAGTTGAATATTTTTTCCCCGTTTGCTCTGCTTCTTTGACAAGTGTTTCCCGTATGTTTATTTTGGCAATGTAGGCGGTATTTTGATCAACAACAATTGGTGCTTTGCTGTTAACGTTTGAGAGGTTTGAGTTTACTCCAAAATCACCAGGTGGGAGATCGTCAGGTTGAAGATTGCGTGCCACAAATGTCTCGCCCGTCTCTGAGTCTACAAACACTTTTGTTTGTTGAAATGTCCGCGTAAGTCTATTTGCCAGATTGTCTGAAAGGGGAGTCAATATTGCCGTAGCAATAAGGATTACTACAAGCAATTTGAATTTCCGCATAAAAATCAGAAACACCGACATTGAGAAAATATATGCAATGTATGATGCTCTTGATCCTGCGAGAACAAGTGACCCAAGAGAAATAATAAAGAGAAGAAAATATTTCTTCGAGCCAGTAAACAAATAGAATCCGATTACAATCGGCATGAGAAGTATAATATACGCACTCAGATCGTAATGTCCGGCAAACGTTGATGATATTCGAGACCACGATTCTAGAACAAGTATGTACCCTTTTGCATATTCTGGATTCATCGTTTGGACGGCTGGCCAACCAAAGAATTTCTGACCAAATCCATAGAGTGAAACGACTGCTAAAACACTAAAAATAAGCTTCATGTATAGAAAGAAGTCTTTTTTAGACTGAATCGTTGTATATGCAACAAAGAAAATCAGCATATATTCAATACGCCGGACACTATGTAAAAATCCAAGATGATCAATAATTATTGTTTTTTGAAAATAGTATCCCCAAACAAATGAAGCAAAAACTGCTATCCAATATGCAAGAAACAAAAAGAACATTTTCCATGGCATCGACACTTTTTTTCGCAAAAATTGAATGCCAAACACAATCCCCACAAACACCAAATAAAAATCCTCAACACGAATTGCAATATAGGTATAATTGATCATCCGAACCGGAAGCTTCGGATAAAGTGGTATGAGGAAAATAAATCCGATAACAAGAATTTTTAGAAGATGAGTGTCAATCCATCTGAGCGATTTTAAGAGCTTTTGCATATGTCTCTGTTAAATATTGATTTTTTGTTAATTTACCAACCCAAATAGCAATAAGTGCTTTCAATTGTAACATACCGCGAAGGAGAGAAATAGCGAGACTTGAGTGATGTTTTTTGTAAAAATACAAAAAACCTTTATATACTTGAATGATGGGGTACGTCTTCCCTTCGCTTGATGCAGAACCGAGATGAATAAATGGCGCATAGGGATAAAAATAAGTACGGTAATTCATTTTTTTCGCGCGATAGAGAAGATCAATTTCATCCATATACATGAAAATTTTTTCATCAAAACCATGCAATGTACTAAATATTTTTTTGGTAGTCAAAATACATGCGCCAGACACCCAGTCAATTTGAGTTATTCTGTCAGGAGATTGTCTTGAAAATCCCCAATGATCTCCTTTTGCAAAAAGTGCCCCAAATATTATGGGAAGCGAGTAAAATGGTCCTCCTGATGGTTGGAGAGTACCATCTTTATTAAACAACTTCCCCCCGACAAAATGCACTGATTTTTGGTTGAGTTTGTAATAATCAAATAATTTTGAGATCGCATCATCCTGCACAATGATATCGGAGTTGAGGAACAGAACATATTCACCAAGAGCTGATTTGAGAGCAACATTGTTTCCTTTTGAAAATCCAAGATTTTCGTTGTGGGCAACAATTTTTACCTGAGAATATTTTTTTGCGATAGCTTTCACAAATTCAACAGACTTGTCTCTTGATGCATTATCAAAAATAATAATTTCATACCCGAAGCGCGCTGATTTGAGAGAAGTAAGTATTGATTCGACTGTTTGTTTGGTAAGTGCTGCAGTATTATATGATAGTACAATGATAGAAAGCTCTATGATCGTGTGCGGGCTATTGTTTGAGGGCATACTTTATATTATAATTCAACCGAACTGTTTTTGTTATTACTGATAGTGATTACTAATTAATTTATCATTACAAATAGTAATAAGGCTGGGTAGCTCAGCGGTTAGAGCGATCGTTTCATAAGCGATAGGTCGAGAGTTCGATTCTCTCTCCAGCCACGTATACGAGCGATTAGCAGTTAGCTCTTGGCAATTAGAAACGAAATTAATGAATTCACAATCAGTAATATTTTCCTTTTCTGGAACAGTAAAAAAACATTTACGTCGTGGTACCAAGCTCGGCTATCCGACGGCAAATATTGAGGTAGAGCCCGATACCCCTGAGGGTATTTTTGTTGGATTTGCAACCATTGATTCTGTCCGTTTTCAGTCACTTATCTTTATTGGAAAAGCGCTCACCTTTGATGAGCACGATAAAAAGGCCGAAGTATTTATCCTTGACTTTAATACGAATATATACGGCAAAAAACTTTTGGTTACTGTGTACAAAAAACTTCGAGACAATATTAAATTTGATTCATCAGGTGAATTGATTGATCAAATGAAAAAAGATGAACTTCAAGCGAACGTTTTTTTTAGTACAATGATTGAATAATGGAGAAATGTGTTAATGATTATTGAAGATAAATATGCAATTTGATCTACAGAATGCTGAAAAAATTGGGAATGGCATGTATAAGACAACCATTGATGGTTTGTATTTTGTTGAAAAGTCCTCGCATGAAGATGAAAGAGGTTTTTTTTCTGAAGTAGGAAGAATCCCAGAGATAGAAGCGTTCTCGGGTCAAATATTTGCAATAAAACAAATAAATCATGCACAGTCTGGAAAAAATGTTGTAAGAGGTATTCATGTAGAAGGTTGGAATAAGTTTATTTTTGTTACAAAAGGAAGATGCTTTTGTGCACTGGCTGATCTTCGATCAAATTCTTCAACATTCAAAACGGTTCAGACATTTATTCTTGGTTTTGGTGAAAGTGCCTTAAGTGGATCATTATATGTTCCGATGGGAGTAGGAAATTCATATGCCGTGCTTGATGGTCCTATGGATTATGTTTACTTGGTTGATCGTCTCTATGCAGATCGGGATACGAGAGGCGATGTGGCAATATCGTTATTTGACCCCGCCCTGAATATTGAATGGCCGATCTCGAAAGAGAAGATGATTCTTTCGGATAGAGATAGAGAATGCGTGACCCTGAAGGAGAAACTGGACTCAGAATAACTACTCCCAATCTTTTTTATAGTACTTTTTTCCTTTCAAATTCTCGGGGAGATATTCTTGCACTATTTTTTTCCCTTTTTTTTCCTCTTGCCAGGGATATCTTATATGATCTTTTCCATACCCTTCTTTTTCCATAACTTTATTTGAAGCATTGCGAAGATGGAGCGGTATTGTATCGAGTTTCATAATTTCCAGATCATGCATTGCTGCCATTAATCCTGAATATGATGCGATCGATTTTTTGGCAGTCGCAAGATAGGTCGCGCATTGGGCAAGAATAATTTGTGCTTCAGGCACCCCCACCATATGAACTGCCTGCATGGTTGAAGTAGCAACGACTAGTGCAGTTGGTTGAGCATTACTTACATCTTCAGAAGCAAATATCACCATACGGCGAGCGATAAACATTGGATCTTCTCCCGATTTGATCATGCGAGAAAGATAATGAAGTGTTGCATCTGGATTGCTTCCACGCATCGACTTAATAAACGCTGAGATGGTATCATAATGTGAGTCGCCCTTCTTGTCATAGTATAGTGATTTTTGTTGGAGAGCTTCTTCTGCTACTTCAAGATTCACTCGTTTGGCAATTGACGCTGCAAGCTCAACTGCATTGATCGCCGATCGTGCATCTCCATTTGCATAGGTGACAACATGACTCAGTGCATTTTTTTCAAATTTATTCTCCGGGAATTGCTTGATCGCATTTTTAAGTATCTTTTCCATGTCTTTATCTGAAAGTTGTTTGAGAACATAGACATGAGAACGTGATATGAGTGGAGCATTTATTTCAAATCCAGGATTTTCTGTTGTTGCACCAATCAAAGTTATGGTACCTTTTTCAACCGCTGGAAGAAAAGCATCCTGTTGTGATTTGTTAAATCGATGGATTTCATCAATAAAAAGAATGGTATCTTGTTTAAAAAATTCCTTTCTTTGATCGGCATCGGCGATCACTTGACGCACTTCTTTGACACCACTGGTGACTGCGGAGAAGGGGATAAATATTGCTTCAACTGACTGTGCAATAAGATGTGCTATTGTTGTTTTGCCACATCCCGGCGGACCCCAGAGAATCATTGAAGAAATTTTTTTGTTTTCTATCATGCTTCTTATTGGCTTCCCGATTCCGAGTAAGTGTTCTTGTCCAACATATTCCCTGAGAGTAGAAGGTCTTAGTCTGTCTGCAAGGGGAGTATCCATAGTGTGAATATTGTAGCATACCAGCGGATATTTGCTTCAATGCCAACATCAATTATCAGGTAGAATGATCGTATGTATCGGTTAAATACCATTGTCACGTTTTTCAGTACTCATAAAAGAAATGTTGTCATTATTGGGATTTCGCTTGTCCTTGCATACTTTATAGATCAGTA
>PFOB01000008.1:0-1057 GCA_002792315.1 Candidatus Roizmanbacteria bacterium CG_4_10_14_0_2_um_filter_39_13
TTTGGATTTTGTCTCGGAGAAAAGAAGGTTTCTTTAGCTCTCTCTTCGTGCTCTACTCCTCTTAAGCCAACGAAAAAAGCATTAAGCCCCAAATCTCCAATAACTTTCATCATAGGAGATATTTTGTGGTAATTGCAGCAGGCAGTAGTAAACTCGGGGGTTTTCAAGCCGAATTTATCTATGAATTCCTCCAATTTATCTTGTTCTGCTTTAACCGTAATAAGATTCTTTATATTCCAATCTTTCCTCACTTTTTCAACGAATGCATAGGTCTCTGGAAATTCGTGTTGAGTGTTGACAAAGACGATCGGCATATCCTTTGGAATAAGGGGCAAAGCTAAATGCAACAATACCAAACTGTCTGTCCCTCCGCTAAATCCCAGTCCCATTTTGGGGTATTTAGCCAAAGCTTCTTTTATAATCTCTTTTGATTTAGCTACTTTTTCGTCCAAAGATAACTCTAACAGAGGCCTAACCTCTGGCCTCATTAAATTTTCACAGTCTTTAGTTCTTTCTTCGGTAAATTTTGGTTTTTCGTCACTCATATAAATTGAATTGATGCGAATAATGTTAATGGTTCGACCTTTAAACTCAACATACCTTACAGACTTTTAAGAAACCGCCACTTCTTGACAATTTAAAAGGCAGATTAAGTTCGATTTCTCAACTATTGAAAATTGAGAATTGGGAATTGAAAATTTTGATGTATATTCCCTACTCCAATAATTTTTCCTTTATCTTTTAAAACTATTTTTCCCAGAATAGTTTTGCCTTTTGGTTCAAAAACAATTTTCTCCCTTAAAAGAATATTATATGAAGTTTTTTCTCCTTGATTAACTATTTCTAGCTCTTGAAGTTCTCCTTCCATTTGGGCGGTACCACATTCTAGAACCAAATTCTTTTGAGAAGGAATTTCTATCCAAAAAATTTCCCCAGATAATCTGTCTGCCACTTTAAGGTTGGAATTTGTTGAAACTCCAACTGCTCCACGGGAAATATTTAAACTATCCACTAGGGTAATCCCAACATTATGACCAGTTTCAGCCTCCTCGAGAAT
>PFOB01000008.1:1128-13028 GCA_002792315.1 Candidatus Roizmanbacteria bacterium CG_4_10_14_0_2_um_filter_39_13
AAGGTTGGCTCCATTGAAGCTCCTTTTATCTGGTTTGGTTGAAGAATAAAGAGATATACAACAATAAAGAGTGATCCAACAAATACCACTGTTTCCATAATTTCCATTATAAAAGCGATGATAGCTCTGATTATTCCCATCTGCTTATTGTAAAGAACATTGAGTATAAAAACAACACATGCAAAGGATGATATAATTACAGTAGGCCGCTTAGCTGAAGTTTCCGCCAAAGGCGGATCAGCCCTTGGCTGAGGCTAGAGCGTTCGATTCATACCTGCCCGTCGATGAGCCCGTGGCTCAGTGGTAGAGCGTTCGATTCACATTCGAAAGGTCGGTGGTTCAAATCCACCCGGGCTCACATCGCGTAATTGGCAGGCAGGTTCGAGAGGTCAGAGGTTTCCGCCAGAGGCGGACAGGCAAGTTCTCTAGTGGCCACACCATTAAATTTTCTTCTCCCATGATTTCTACCGTAATTCTTACTAAAAACGAAGAAAAATCTCTTGCAAAATGCATTGAATCGGTTTCATTTTCGCAAGAAATAATCATCATCGATAATGGTTCTCAAGACAAAACGATTAGCATTGCACAAAAATATGCCACTCGGATTATAGAAATGTCTGAAAAATTCAACTTTTCTGAGCTCCGAAATAGGGGACTTATGGAAGCAAAAAATAATTGGGTATTATTTATCGATGCAGATGAGAGAGTTTCAGATGAATTAAAAAGTGAAATTCTTACAATATCGAAAAACAGAAAATATGCCGGTTATTACATTAAACGACGTGATCACTGGTGGGGGAGAACGCTTCGATTTGGAGAGGTTCGGCATGCGTATTCATTGGGATTTATTCGAATAATTCAGAAAGAAGCAGGCATTTGGAGTGGTGTAGTGCATGAAGTTTTTCAAACAAATAAGGAAGTCGGACTACTTAGAGGGTATATCGAGCACTATCCGCATCCTACGCTTAAAGAGTTTATTTCTGACATCAATGATTATAGTTCTCGACGCGCAAGTGAATTGTACAATCAGGATATAAGCATATCAATTGTTGAGGTTCTCTGTGTTCCTCCTTTAAAATTCCTGTACACCTTCTTCATCCAATGGGGATTTGTGGATGGGCCACCGGGATTTGTATACTCATTTCTCATGAGTTTTCATTCGTTTCTGGTACGTTCAAAATTGTATATGATGAAGTCATGAATCGATTATTAAAAATACTTATTTACTCGACACTATTCTTCTTTATTTTTGGGCAATTAGGTCGAATCCATATTCCCGATCAACCAATCTATTTTTATTTTTACGAGGTACTTGTCGCGCTTACGTCAGTTATTTTCATTTCTCACTATAAACTCCAGCCATTTAATTATGTAAAAAAGAAAGTACCGATCACTCTTTTTCTTGCATGGATGGGTGTAAGCTTTGTCATTTCTTTGTTTTACTATACTTTAAATGAAAATATCATTGCGAGTTTATATGCGCTTCGTCTTGTCATGTATGGCATTTACATTCTGTATTTCTATCATCATGTTAAGGTAACTCATTTGAAATTAGGCGCATCACTTATCATTATTTCAGGGATAATTCTTTTGGGATCAGTCTTTCAATATTATCTGTATCCAAATATTGGAAACATTGCATATCTTGGGTGGGACCCTCATATATCTCGACTAGTCGGTGTATTTCTTGATCCACCAATTGCAGCCGGAATGTTTTTTTTGGGCGGATGGTATCTCATTAATAAAGCTCAAAAGGCGAAACGACCTGTTATCAAGGTGATACTGTTGGTTGTTTCATTTATTTTGATTGTATTGACTTACTCCCGAGGGGCATTTCTTGCAATACTTGGCGTTATTCTATTGTTTGGCATCACCTTAAAACGATACAAGATTACCGCAGTAATGGTATTAACAATCATTGTTCTCATATTTCTTATTCCAAAAGCCCAAACTGAGAGTATTAACCTCCTAAGAACGGCATCGATTACTGCACGTCTTGAAGATTATAGAAAAGGATTCGAGATTTGGCAAAAAAATCCGATTTTTGGAATTGGATATAATCACATACGATTTGAAAAAGAAAAATATATCGATGAAGTGTTTGTCGAAGATTATAATCCCTCACACGGAATTGCTTCGTTTCATTCGAGTTTTATGATCATTTTAGTTGCTGGAGGAGTGGGAGGGCTTTCTTTATTTATGTATGTTCTCTCGATACTTGCTCGTAAAAATATGTTTTTTCTCATGAGTGTATGTTTTTTGAGTATTATTTCAATGTTTGACAATGTACTCCTTCATCCGTTTGTGATATTTTTTCTTGGTGTATTGTTTGTTTCAGACGTTCATTCTTCTGACTGATATACTATGTGAATAGATTTTTCTGATGTATTACCAGCTACATCGGTCGCTTTAAAATTGAGGGTATTATCTCCTTCTTTAAGTTTAGTTGAAGTAACAAAATCGCCTTTTAAATCAACAACAATTGGAGCATTATTCAGATGAATAGTGGTATTTCGATCAGTTGTACCACTGATTTCAACTTCTTGAGAATGTACGATTTCTTCATTTTTAGGTTTGTCTATTTGAAGTGATGGAGCGTCTCGCTTATAAATAACCGTAAATTTTTCCGTTTTTTTAGAATTGTTTCCATCCTTTGTTCGAGCAACTGCATACAGTATATTTTCTCCAATTTTAAGTTTTCCAATTTCTGAAGAGAATACGGTACTCTTATCAAGAGATGATGACTCAGATTTCACATTATTTAGATAATAATCGACCGAATCAAATCCCGTCGCCTGTCCGGAAACAATGATAGATGCAGAATTTGTAGCAACAGAAGGTGTATCAATTGAAACTGATCCATAAAAAACCTCTTCTGTTTCTACGTTATTTATCTTTGTATCTGAACGAAACAAATTGGTGAAGAGCAGTGCAGAGTTTATAATACTATCAAAACCAATCAAAATGATTATTGATATCAACAGAACAGTCATCAGAACGAGAATGATAATTTTACTGTTATTTTGTTTATTTCTATGTTGATATAAGTGTGACATATGAGCCGATAAGAGGAGTCGAACCTCCGACCTTTCCCTTACGAAGGGACTGCTCTACCAACTGAGCTATATCGGCAATTCAGTTCGGAAAGTATATCACTTTGTGGTGCGAATGTCTTTTATGAGTTTCCAGGGTTCGATATAATTTCCTTCATATCCAAGTGCCCACAAACCCATTCCACCCAGTTCGTGTTCTGAAATAAACTGAAATTTTGTTGCAAGTGATTTTTCGTCATCATAGTATATTTGTTTGATCAGTCCATTTTGAGTGTACACAATACGCGGCGATTGGGAAAGTTTATCGTATGAGATTGAAAGATCTTCACGTGCAGCAATAAGCTCTCTGACTCGTTTATATGATGCAAGCGCTCCGGTTTGAGGAATTACGCGACTTCCTTCATCTTTTGTGTATGTCTGCCATTCATATCCATACAAGGGGAGCACTAAAATTACTTTCTTTGGATCGATTCTTCCTTTGAGAGATTCTATTGTTTTAGTCAAATTAGGTTCGTCTCCATCTGCATTAATTGGCGATACGGGACCGGCATATGAAGAGCTTGGTACGTGATAGTCATACCCCATTACAATTATATGATCCACCACATCACCTATTTTTACAATATCGTATGCATTGTCTTGGTAGACTGCAGATGCGTTTATATCAACAGAAAGTATGGCATGAGGGTTTTGTTTTTTTAGCTCTAAAGATAGATCGGTCAAAAATAAGTTGTAATATTTCATCGTGGGAAAGTCCGACCGGGTAAAATATTCAAAATCGATATTTACTCCATCAAGCTGATACTCATTGACGAGAGTAGTAATATTGTAAATTGCGCGCTTTCTGTTTGACTCAGAGCTAATGAGCGTATCAATGGATTCATTATCAAAATTCTTTATTGCAATAAGAATTTTAGTATCGGTTTTTTTGGCTTCAGCTTTCAATTCTGAAAATGAATCAGAAAGAAAATAGGTCCATTCTACTAATGCGATATTATCTTTGTTAAATTTCATAAGTTCTCCAGAATCAGAAATGCCCAATCCAAAATATATTATTTGATCAAGATATTCTGGGTGTACTTGCGCTTTCTGAGCAATTGACCATGAGGGCAAAAATCCGACAAAAATTTGATCGGTATCATTTTCAAGATCAGTTGAGGACAAAGAAAAATCATCTGAGATGACGATGGGGGTTTTTTCATCAAAAATCTCTTTTGAATAAGAGTTTGCAGTAAAAAATATTACGGCGAACAAAACGGCAGTAATCGATAAGAATGTATACCTAAGTATTTCTTTTCGAAACTGAAAAAGCCAACCTTTTTCGTGCTGAAAACGATGGAGCATACTTTATTATACTAATATATATAAAGAGATGTTTGAAACTATTTGATTGATTACTCTGACATTTGGTATCATAAACATATGAATAAAACGGTAGTTGGAATTATTGTGGGGACTATAGCGATTATCCTGGTAATTATTTATGGATTAAAATCCATTCCGCCAAAAATTGAGCAACCTTCGGAAGAGCTTATCAATTCACCACAGCCAATAGAATGATTCTCCACAATAATATACTTCAAACTCGAGACCATAAAGGCTTTACTCTTATAGAGCTCATTGTGGTTATTGGAATTATTAGTGTTCTTCTTACGATGAGTATTGGGAGCTATAGCAATGTTATGCGCAACTCACGTGACACGAAACGGAAGGATGATCTGCAGAAAATTCAGGCAGCTTTAGAGCAATATTACGTAGATCACGATACGTATGTGGTGACCGGAGGTGGATGGAACAATGGTGGGCAGGGATGGGTCGGGTATGAAAATGGTACTTCGTATACAACTGCGGTAACGCGCGTTCTGGAACGGTTGGGATATCAATCTGTTCCATTGATAGATGATCCTATTCAAAATCCTGGATATATGCTTTATATTTGTGATGGCGGTCAGACATATTCACTCTCTGCAACATTAGAAAATTGGACAGATGAAGAAAAAGCATTTGCACAGACCGATACCTGCAATGGGGGTGGAGGAAATGGCACAGTGACGAGGTATGGGAAAAATTATGCGATTACGAATAATCCTTATAGCTCTTTTTGAATTATTGAGCGGGATACGAGAATCGAACTCGCTTCTCATCCTTGGGAAGGATGCATACTACCGGTGTACTAATCCCGCAATTTCTTTATCTATTATAGTATACAGTTTGAAGTGAGTTGAAGAGAATTTTTAGCGTGGAATCACCAGTTCCATGCCGACCTCAATAAGATCAGGACTTGCCAGATTGTTTGCTGTTGCAATTCTGACCCATGCATTTCGATCTCCATATGCTTGGAGAGCAATGGACGCGAGACTATCCCCTTTTTTTACCGTATATTTATTTTTCGTGTACGTAACTTTGCTTGAAGAAATGGCGCTGATTTGTCCATTTTCATCAATTTGCGCTCCTGAAGGATGATTTATTGGTGAGATATAATCGATCGATTTATTTGTAATTCTATTGGTAAGGTCAGGAGATGTGGGTGCGACATTGCGATTAAAATTATTTGAAATAAACGATAAAATGTTGTATCTAAATTGTGTAATTGCCTGTCCACCTATCTGGAGAAGAAAAATATAGATGATAAAAATAAGGGTTATTGCTCCGGTAATAAAGAAAGATCGATTTTGAGAAATAAGAATATTTAATTTTTCTTTATATCCATTTTCTTCCTCTCCAGTCTGTTCTATAGTGTTTTTCATACGATCCCATTGTAGCATACCAATTACTGTTTTATGCTACAATTACTTTTATGAGAAAGGAGGTGTATCGTAAATGAATTTAAATTTAATTGGTGGGGGAGCATTGCTTCTTATTGCAATGTATCTCATCACCACATACAACGGTCTCGTTATTCTTAAAACGCGCATTCAAGAGGCGTTTTCAGGGATTGATGTCCAGCTCAAGCGTCGTGCAGATCTTATTCCCAATTTGGTTGAAACGATCAAGGGATATGCAAAACATGAAAAAGAAGTCTTTGAAAATGTGACAAAAGCGCGTTCTGCACTTATGACTGCAGAAAGCGTGCATGATAAAGCTCAGGCTGACAACATGTTGACCGGAGCCTTGAAATCATTGTTTGCAGTATCTGAAGCGTATCCAGAACTGAAGGCTAATGAAAATTTCAAAGATCTTCAAAGCCAACTTGCAGATACTGAGGACAAGGTTGCGTATTCACGACAGTTTTACAACAGCAACGTGCTCGACTTTAATGCAAAGATTCAGATGTTCCCCACAAATTTATTTGCTGGAATGCTTGGATTTACTGCATTTGAGTTTTTTAAAGCAGATGAAGCAGATCGAAAAAAAGTAGACGTAAAATTCTAATGACGCAATGAATTGATAAAATCTCAAACCTTTCATAGGTTTGAGATTTGTGTCATGTTTGCAAGGTTTCAGAACGGATCCTCAAATTTGAAAGTATTTTCGAAGTTTCTTTTACAGCATTGAAATAGGTAACTTATGACCATTTATTCAGAAATCGCACATAATCGAATGAAGACCTATTTGATATTTGGTCTCTTTCTCCTTCTTTTTACTGGCTTTTTCTATGCCATAGGTTTATCGTATGGTGATGCAAATGTGTATGCACTTATGGGGTTTGTCATTGCATTTGCCTCGAGTGTGGGGAGCTATTTCTACTCCGATAAAATTGTCTTGACTACGACACATGCGCGACTTGCAAAAAAGGAAGAATTCTTTGATCTTTACACCGTGACTGAAAACTTAGCCATCGCATCAGGTATTCCCATGCCAAAAGTTTACGTGATCGATGATCTGTCGCCAAATGCATTTGCAACCGGACGAAATCCAAAGCATGGGGTAGTATGTGCAACTACGGGACTTCTTCAAATGATGAGTCGTACAGAACTTGAAGGAGTGATTGCTCATGAACTTTCGCACATTCGAAATTATGATATTTTAGTATCAACGATTACTGCAGTGCTCGTTGGAACAATCGGCCTGACAGTAGACTGGATTATGCGTAGTTTTTGGTGGGGAGGCGGAAATAAAGATCGGAACAAAAGCCCTATCACATTGGTTCTTCTCATTGCGGCCTTAATCATCACACCAATTGTTGCAACCTTGATTCAACTTGCGGTATCTCGACGCCGAGAATACTTGGCTGATGCAAGTGGTGCACTTTTGACCCGGTATCCACTCGGACTCGCCAATGCGCTTGAAAAGATTAATGCCTATCCAAGAGGAGTGCGCTCAGCATCCTCGTCTACTGCCCATCTCTTTTTCGCAAATCCTTTTAGAAAAGGAGAACGAGCATCATGGTTTACCAATCTATTTAGTACTCATCCTCCTGCTGAAAAACGAATAGAAATTTTGCGAAACATGTAATTATCTTTCTATGAAAGTAGTACGACCAAAAGCAAATCCCGGAAAACAAATCTCAATCGATGTTGGTGGCAAGTCATATGACCGATATCCAATCAAAACTGAAGTATTTAAAAACGGTGATGAGTATGCCATAAAAATCGCCAATCATATCGAAAAATTCTCATCGTGTTTAAGTACTCTTTTAGAAAAAAGATGGTACGTCATTGTTTCTGAAAAAATCGTTGCTATTTCGCAAGGAAGGTCATATTTCATCAAAGATATAAAACCTTCTTGGGTTGCGACAACGCTTTCAAAATACGTTCGAAAAACGCCACATGGAATCGGTCTGGGAAGTCCGTGGACCATGCAACTTGCAATTGGCGAGGTTGGTGTCCCACGAATACTCTTTGCTTCAGTATTATCCATCCTCACAAAGCCATTTGGTCTTCGCGGAGTGTTTTATCATGTTGCAGGGAGAAGTGCCGCAGCAATCGACGGTCCAACTTCATATTCACTCTATCCCAGTAATGTTTCTGCAAAACTTGCTCCAAAGGATCCACAAAAAGCAGCTGAGAGAATTAAAGTTCAAATTTCAAAATCCAAAGTTCAAAGTTCAAATTTTGGTGGCGTTGTCATCATTGATGCAAATGATCTGGGAAGAAACGTACTGGGGAATGCTTCGGATAAATCAGATACATTCTTTGAGGAAGTGATGAGAGATAATCCTATGGGCCAGGGAATAGAAGGTACGCCAGTGGTACTCCTGTATTAAATGATTTGCAATATATACTTATAGTAATATAATTGAGTATTATTAATCTTTCGCACTATGACACAAATAAAAGAGGAACTCGCTGTTCAAGTTGATCATCCAATTTTTAAAATTATGCCAGGTATTAATCATATGGCGGTAGATTCTGTTGTTGAAGCACGTCATCATGATTCTTCACATAATTATTCTTATAACTTGCGACCAACCAAGAGACTTCGGACACCCTATCCCGTAAATATTGGTGCAACAATTCAAAAAGTAAACGATGAGCCACCCTATATTGTACGCGATATGGTGCTTAAAACATCTTCCAGAGATGGCGGACTCTTTGGCAGAGTAGCAATTAAGCACTTACTGAATTGGGGAGAAAATGGGTACACCCCAGAAGCTGGTCAAGTACACTATTACGATTATGCTACTGAAATGAACTACTTCGTATTTGAAGGATCTTTGGTGCGAGAAGATGGTGCAGGAAAGAGACAGTTAGTCGGGGATACGGCTCGATTTGAGGATGGTCAAGGATTGTCTGTAGCAATTGACGCATCAGGTATTGAAGTGACGCTGTTAGGTGAAAATTTTGCAGATATTTCATTTGATCAGTCTGGTGTATCAATGGCTGTTGCAAACATTGATGACGGAGTTTATACATCCTCAAAAGAACTTTATTTTCTTTGAGCAATAACTGTTCCTAATTCTTATTTTTTGCCTAATGGTTTGGCGTGAATCTGACGAATTGCTCTTCACAACAGTCAAACATTTCTTCCCATGACCACGCTCCACAAGCTACTCTCCAATTAATTAACTGTGTAGTTCTCTCAGGCTTTTTCATCCATAAGAAAAAAGCATTCGGAGCATCAATTGCAGAATTTTGGAGTAATGATAATTGATTTTCAGGATCTATATTCCAATCATATCCATACGCCCGAGTTAACAAAGTAAATCCGAGATCGGTCATTACTTTCACCCAATTTTGAAGGGTTAAAACATTCACTTCAGGCTCACAAAGTGCAAGTGAGTGATTAATTCCCAGATCTTTGACCGTTTCTTCATGAAACGTATTATTATCCTCCATTGTATGAGGTCTGAGTATTGGTACGGTCATTTTCAAAACGCCTCCGACTTTGAGCGTACGAAATATTTCGCCTAATGCAAAAGGGAGTTTATGTATATGTTCAAAAACATCAAAGGCAAAAATATCATCAAACATTTCATCTCTATATGGCAGGAAATCCTTGTTTGCATCGTGTAATTGAGCAAATACACCATTCCTATTTGCTATTTGAATGAGAGGATCGGCGATATCAGTGCCATGTACTTCGTTATGTTCCACTAGTTCTTGTGTTATTTGGCCATTTCCACATCCGTAATCAAGAATAGTCGCTCCTTGTGGCTTCCCAATAAATATTCTCCGCGGGTCTTTCTCCCTTCCCATCCAACTTTGAAGCATATCTGCGTATACTTCGTTGTAATATGTTTTTGAATCAGATTCAGTAAGAAGACCAAGTGTGCTATAAGTGTGCTGTTGAGGAGATGAGGCATACAATAATTTGTCACTTTGTGCGCCAAACTGAATGACCCCAAGTTCTTTTCTCGTAGGCTTTGTCATTATTAATCCAAGTGGCCTTAATGTACTAGAAGAAAATCTTTCTCCAATTTGCATGGGATATTATACTATAGGTTGTTCAATTAATAAATTGAAATAACACGCTGTTACGTTATAATTACTTCATGTCCAAAACAGTAGATCTCACAAAAGAAGACATTCTTCATATTGCAAAGCTTGCAAATCTTCCCATTTCTGAAAATGACATCGAAAAGTACCAAAAGGATCTTTCTGAGACAATAAGTTATGTAGAGAATTTGGACGAGTTGGATATTTCCAAAACAAAAGCTTCCTCTCATACAACTGATCTTCAAAATGTATATTTCGAAGATGGTACCGAAGAAACTCGAAAATTAACTCAAAAACAAGCTACCCAAAACGCTAAAAATATTAAAAATGGACAATTTGTGGTAAAGAGATTAATATAACCTATGGATTTATTTGGAAAGACTATTACAGAGCTCCAAGCACTCATCAAAGACAAAAAAGTATCCTCATCTGAAATATGGAAGTATTTTGCTCAAAGAAGCAAGAAAATTAACCACGATATTAACGCATTCGTCACTCTTCTTGATAATCCATCCAATGCCAATGTTGGAGAATTATCTGGAATCCCCTTGGCTGTAAAAGATAACTATTGTACAAAAGGCGTTCGAACTACCGCATCTTCAAAAGTTCTTGATGATTTCATCCCGCCGTATGAATCAACGGTGACTTCAAAATTGAAATTAGCAGGTTATGAACTTCTTGGTAAAACTAACATGGATGCATGGGCACATGGCGCTTCAACTGAAACTTCGGATTATGGTTTGACTAAAAATCCCTGGGATCTGGGTCGATATCCGGGAGGATCATCGGGAGGTTCTGCCGCAGCGGTTGCGGCATATATGGCACCAGGAGCAATCGGGTCTGATACTGGAGGATCTATTCGACATCCTTCTGCTTGGTGTGGGATTGTCGGATTAAAACCAACCTATGGACGTGTATCACGATATGGGGTTATTGCTATGGGCTCATCGTTTGATTGTCCGGGACCGATGACACAGTCTGTGGAAGACAATGCAATGCTCCTTCAAATAATGGCGGGTAAAGATCAGTACGATGCGACTTCATCATCTGATGCGGTACCTGACTATCGATCTGAAATGAAGAAAAAAAGAAAACTTAAAATTGGAATTGCTCGAGAATATCTGAAAGGTGTCGAATCCGATATTCAAACTGCATTTGAAAACATGGTTGAAGTGATAAAAAAAATGGGACATGAAGTTGTCGATGTATCACTTATGTCTCCCGAATACTCAATTTCCGTCTATACGATAACACAACGAGCTGAGGTATCATCAAACCTAGGTCGCTACGATGGTATTCGCTATGCAAATAATCGAGCTTATTTTGGACAGGAGGCAAAGAGACGGATTATGTTGGGAACCTACACTTTATCCCATGGATATTATGACGCCTTTTATAAAAAGGCTCAGAAAGTTCGCACATTGATAAAAGATAATTTTAAAAAGACTTTCGAGGACGTCGATCTTATCATTGGACCAAACACACCGGTCACTGCGCTAAAAGTTGGAGAATTTGAAAAGTATCCTTTTTTTGGTGAACTCATGGATCAACTGAATGAGCCAGCATCAGCTGCAGGAATTCCAGCAATGAGCATCCCAATTGGACTCGATTCAAGGAATCTGCCGATCGGTATGCAAATCATGGGAAATTATTTTGATGAGTCAAGTATTTTCAATCTTGCATACCAAATAGAGCAAGAAACGAATTTTTTTGATGTGATAAAAAAGGGAAAGGAGAAATACAAATGAGTAAATATACACCGGTAATCGGACTTGAAATACATGTCGAGCTCAAAACTAAATCAAAGATGTTTTGTCAATGCGACGCAGATTTCTTTGATAAAGAACCAAATACAAATACCTGCCCCGTTTGTTTAGGAATGCCGGGTGCACTTCCGGTTCCAAATCGGACCGCAGTTGAATGGGCGATCAAGATTGGCCAAGCTCTCGGATGTGCGATAAACAAGCAGAGTAAATTTGATCGAAAACATTATTTCTATCCCGATTTGCCAAAAGCTTATCAGATCAGT
>PFOB01000041.1 GCA_002792315.1 Candidatus Roizmanbacteria bacterium CG_4_10_14_0_2_um_filter_39_13
TAAATGCATATAGTCAGGGGATAAGTGGCGCAGACAAAATCTGTATTGAAACCTGGAAACATCTGGATGAGAAGCATATCACGGTAATGACATCACCTGAAGGGAAGAAGATGTGCGATAATTTCGGTCTCAAAGCCCGATTTGTCATAACAACTTCTGAACAAGTTTTTCAAAACCCAATCCAAACATATCTGAAACGAATTATCTTTGGCATCTGGAATGCTATCACCTCTTCACAGCAAGATATTTTGTATTCATCATCTGATCAACTTCCCGATATTCTTCCGGCTCTTATTTTCAAACTGAGAAATAGAAATGCGCAATGGATTGTGCGGAGTTATCATACAATTCCAAATAAACGACCCGTATCCCATCACGCGCAAAAGCTGAGTTGGCTCCTCATAAAAACTTTTGCAGCAACCATTATTACTGCAAGCACATTGATGGAGAGAAAGTTAATACAACATGGTTTTTCATCAAAAAATATGTACATTGTTTACCCAGGAATTTCTGAACCAAGAATCATGAGGAAAAAAACGATATATAAATATGATGCGGTATTTATGTCGCGACTTCACTCGTCAAAAGGTATTTTTGATCTCATTTCAATTTGGAAAAACGTTACAAAAAAACTCCCAAATGCTACACTTGCTATTATTGGAGTCGGAGAAAAACAAACAATTCAGAAACTAAATCATACTATTAAAATAAATAATCTTCAGAACTCTATCAAGCTTCTCGGACATCAATCTGATGAAAAAGCACAAGAGATTATTTCGAGGAGTCAAATGTTTGTGTTTCCAAGTCATGAAGAAGGATTTAGTCTGACAATCGCTGAGGTACTACTCATTGGGATACCAATCATAGCCTACGATCTTCCGATTTATCAAGATGTATTTCCCAATGCACTATCACTGATACCCCGTTCAGACATCAATGCATTCGCAGATCAGATTATTGAGGTGATGAGTAATAGAAAGAGGTATGATAAGAACGTTAATTTCGGAAAATCTGTTGCTCAAAAATATACCTGGAAAAAAGCATTAGAAAATGAACGAGCAATATTACATTTATGACAATCTCACTCCTTGTTCCCGTGTATCGTGGATCTCAAACGCTTGAAGCAGCACTTGAAAGTGTTCTAAATCAACTCGTGACTCCCGATGAAGTGATCATTGGAGATGATACCCTGGTGTCTGAAAAGTGCGAGACCCAAAAAATTAAAAAAATTGTTGAGCGTTTTCAAAAAAAAGCATTATTTCCTGTTCAATATATAAAAAATGACTTCAATCTCGGATGCCAAGGAAATTTTCAAAAACTATCAGAGCTTGCTACAAAAGATGTCGTTCTATACCTTGCGCATGATGACATTTTTTCAACCGATGCGATTTCAATTGTTAAGAATATTTTTCAAAATAATCCAAAAGTCGGATTTATGACCCGACCGTATTATTGGTTTTATGATGATATTAATAAACCAATACGACATGTCCCACCACCAAATCTTGAGACTCATACCACCATACCTTCAGCAACTGAACTTTACAAAAGAAATAACAATGAAGAAATTCAAAAAGCAGTCCATAATATTTTTGGTTCAATTGGTCAAATCTCTGGACTCGCATTAAGAAGAAAATGGATCAAGGAACCATTTCATGAAGATATATTTCCCGGGCACATGTATCCGATTGCTGATATGTGGAAAGTCCACTCAGGAATATTTATTAAAGAATATATTGTTGCACTCGGTACCGCGACAAGTCAGAGTCGAACGCTTTCGGGAATTTATGATGATTCGCCGACTGCGCAATGGATGCGAATGTTTCGATATAACTTCAGAGATCGTAAATATCACAAAATCCTCGATGCGTGTACAACGCATATTGCTACAAACTATCTCGGTTTGATTCAAATAAAAAATTTCAGTTCCTTGAGAAATGTTTTCAAAGAAATAGTGATTCTTCTGAAGTATCGACTCAAAAACATCTTCGAAATTAATTTCTGGTTCTACGCCATTCTTTCAATACTTATTCCACGAAAAATATTAACGTTTATTACCGATTGGTATAAAAATACCATTCTTTCGCAAACCATTCCCTGCATACCATTTGAAAGAGCAGATCATGATCTTCCTCCTTCACACAAAATAAATTATGATAGCTGTGCTCGTGCATACAAACAAAAAATCGAATTATTTGCAAAGAAAATAAAGAACAAAAAAATTTTGGATTTCGGTTGCGGATTTGGCAATAATACCGCTCTGTTTGATCACTCAAACAATGTTGTAGTTGGTCTTGATATTCATGATATTCGATCTAAAAATCATCGTGACTTTAGGCTTAAGGTTTATGACGGATACGATATCCCATTTAAATCCAACACATTCGACATTGTGGTCTCATTTGATGTGATTGAACATATTGAACATGACCTACATTCAATAAAAGAAATGTATCGGATATTAAAACCGGGTGGACAGATTTTTATAGCCACACCAAATAGGCATAGACTCGCAAGCTTACTCAAAGCAGTAATTGGGAAAAAAGACATTTTTCCAAAGGTTATGCAGTATGATGGAATTGGCGGAAAATCAGTGCATATTACTGAATACACCTCAAAAGAACTGACTAATCTACTCGCAGATGCAGGGTTCAAAAGTATTCAGTCGTCACCGATTTGGCTCGGATTGCGGGGCAGAATCAATGTTGGGTTTGAGCAGACTGTTTTTCCCGACATAAATCACTCATTGTTTATCCACGCTTTCAAATAGCACATATAAAAACGAGTTTAAGCGTTCACACTTCTTGTCACAGCTGTCATTCCCGCGAAGGCGGGAATCCAGACTGGATCCCAGATCAAGTCGGGGATGACATGTCTTGATACAGGTTTTTCAAAAAATCTGGCTCTTATAAAACGAGTTTAAGCGTTGTCATTTATACAAAAGAGTTTAAAATGAGATCAGAGCAAATAACTTACATAAAGTAATATGAAATCAAAACTATTGAATCTTACCAAAAACACTTTTATTCAGGGAGGATTTTTTTTAACTGCTTCAAGTTTTATCGCAGGATTTTTGAATTATCTTTTCAATATTTTTGCCGGTCGCGCTCTAGGCCCTGAAGGGTATGGTGAGATTGCAGCGTTATTTTCCTATATGGTAGTGCTATCTATCCCCATGGGAAGCATCGTATCACTACTTATCCAAAAAATTGGAAGCTCGGAAAATCCAACAGAGTATGCCGTCGCAGTTCATGAGTGGATTCTCCAAAAAACAAAAAAATGGTGGTTCGTGTTTGTTGGGTATTTGATTATTACCCCCTTTGTTCCACAGTTGACCAATCTTTCTCCAATGAGTGGGTACCTATTGCCACTCTTTATACTATTATCATTTGCAGGCTCATATTATGTCGGCGCTTTGCAGGGACTTCATATCTTTTTTTGGTTTGCAATAATATCGATTGGAACAGTGCTTTTAAAACTATTAGGTGCAGTTTTAGCTCTAAATGGGCTTGGTGGACTACCGATCGTATTAATATTTCTACTTATTTCATCAGCACTTGGACTTGTTATAAACTATGTTCTGTATAAAAAGCATGTTCAAAAAAAGGCAAAACATATTATCATCAAGGATCACCGTATCAAAGATGTCCTTATGGACAAACAGCTTTGGTTGACCACTGGAGTGACAGGAGCACTTGCCCTTATAAACAACGTTGATATTATGTTTGTCAAAAAAGTATTTGATGCTGAACAGGCAGGAATATATAGCTCATGGTCACTATTTGCAAAAATTATCTTTTATGTACTCGGACCCATCTTGACAATGGCTTTTATTTTCTTTTCAAGCAAAAAACACGAAATCAAACATCAAATCGTATTTATTGGCTCATTTATCTTCCTTGCGGCAATTGGTGTCATTGCCAATTTGGGCTATGGAGCTTTTGGGAGAGAAATCGTCGACAACCTCTTTGGTCCACAATTTAGAAGCGTCATTCCGTACCTTGAATGGGCTGCCTATTTTGGTACGGGATATACCATGATGACGTTTATGACATTTTACTATTTGGCAAAAAAAAGCAAACTTTCACTTTTGCCGGTAGTGCTATTTCCTGTGTATTTAATAGTTCTCGTTATGTATTCCAAAATTATTCCTGATGTCATGTATATCAGCACTATTTATACGTACGCAGTCATCATCATCTTTCTTTTAGTATTTTTTAAGGACAGATTTTTATTTTTGATTCGGTAAATTAATATGCGATATGTCAGATTTAATCCATTGAGAATACGTAGCCTCTTCTTGATTGCAGGGCTTTTTTTGAGCTTCATACTATTGCTGCCAACAATGAATAGATCAATCGTCCAAGCAGCAGATATCACCGCTCCTGTCACAACGATCAATCTGACAGGAACTAAAGACGGAGATAATTATTCATCAGCAGTAACTATGACTCTTTCTGCTACTGACGCAGGTGGGGAAGTCCGATATACATTTTATACCGATGTTGACACAGGAATTGAGACGTTATATACCAAAGAAGTAGAGTTCACAAAAAGCAAAACATATACCATCAAATACCATTCTGTTGATTCCGCATGGAATACTGAAACAGAAAAAGAAAAATCCTTTACTATTGTGTTGCCAACACCTACATTTACTCCATCACCAACTTCTGTTCCCGCAACCAATACGCCAACACTTTCACCAACTCCCACCAATCAACCAGTAAATAATGATACCGCTGCAGCGTCACCAACGGAAACCCCAACACCAACTCCTGATGACGCGGTGACAGAGGATTCTCCCACTCCAATCCCAACTGAATCAATTGATCCTGAATTGCTCGAAAACACCATGATCGGTCCACAGGTACCTCGACAGATGATGCAACAACAAAGTCAGCAAGGTCAGCCGGGACAAGTAAAATCTTCATTTGATGAAGGGGGACCCGATAATATTCTCGATAGCAAGCCCAAAGGAGGGAGTAGTGGCGTGATAAAAGTCTTTGTGACGGTCATCGCACTTACTACAGCGGGAGTAGTTGGCTGGATCGCAATTCAATCAAATAAACCCATGGAAATTGAAAAGGAAAGTGAAGAGACGGAACGACCGATTGAGTAGTTTTTATACGTCTATAATCACGCTTTGATAAAGCATTTCGATTTGATCGAATATTGTTATTCAGGTACAAATCTTGTACCCTATTTATGATGACTATAAGTACAAAAACTGGTATAAAACTCTTTCTTATTGGATTGTTTTTATTTTTTGTACCGACAAAAATATTTGGCGCAGAAGTTAAATGGTATCCGGTGACAGAATATAAGGAAATACCAATCGAAAATCAAATTGATAATTCTTTTTTTAGTACAACAATAACATTTCCGTGGAAGTCAGGAAATGTTGTTATGAGTGGCAGTAAAGATGGGCTCATGCCAGCAAATATTGGTTGGGGGATAGATGTAATTAGCTCAGGACAACAATTCTCATTCTTGAATTCAAGTAACCCAAATGGATGCTTAGATGTGCCAATGAAGCCTCTTCCGATAAATCACCTCCTTCATAAGGGAAACAATACCATTTTTATTTCATTCATAAATCCCTGTTCCAGCATATACCCATCTCAGGATATTGGTCCCATATATCTTGTCCACTTTGATGATTATGTACCCCCAGATAAACCTTTTTTGGATCTTCCGTGGGATTACGCAGCAGATGGAAATAAATTTGAGGAAGTCGCATATCGACTGAACTTGAAGATTGACCAAACACTTCTACTTTTGGGATCTCGATTCTCTGAATTTGAGATCTATTCTCAATCAGCGATTCTATCTCAGCAGATAATAAAACGGACTCGTAAATATTTCTCTCATGATGGGTATGACTGGTCTTCGGAAGCAGGAGTACATTATTTGGACCCGGTACTTGCCGCAGCTCCCGGATGGGCAACCTATCAGTTTGATACAAACACTGGACACGCAATTTTTATCGATCATGAGAATGGATACCAAACACGGTATTACTTTTTATCACCTGAAGATCTGGTTACAAATTCAACAGAAAAAGTGTGGGTACAAGATCGCCAACAGATTGGGAGAGTCGGATTTGCCGGTGAAGACAATTCTGAGGAAAATTCAGGTGCCCATATCCATTTCACCGTTATTAAAGACATAAATGAAGATGGGTTCTTTGATGATAATGGCGTTGATGGGGTCGTTGATCCCTTTGGAACTGAGATGAATGAAGATCTCACGATGATTGCATATTTCTTTGCCCGCAATAATGCAAATAAAAAAGTCCCCAGAAGGCAGTATCTCTGGAAAAAATCCCTGAAAAATAATACCCAGACGATCTCATCAGAAACGGTTGGCGATAGTACATTTTTTAACAGCGCCTCAAATAGCAGTTTTACCTTTCCAAAAGAATTTGCATCAACAGATGTCATTCTTAAAACCGTAGCAAAACCTGCAGTCAAAAATCCGATCATTGATAACAAATCAGATGAATCATTTCAGATGATCGGTAATCGAGTTGCGGTGACTATTGCTGATCCGTTTGGAAATACGATCACCGAATTCAATGAGCCGTTTACTATTTCCTTCCAACTGAATAGCGATGATCTTGCTCGGTATGACAAAACGACACTTTCAATTTACTCAAGTACTGATGGGGATATTTGGATAAAGGAAGATACAAATGTTGAATTTGACAAAGGTAAGGCATCGGCGACTATTTCTCATCTTACCGAATTTGCTCTTATGGGGACAATAATTGACACTATTTATCCGGTCACTACTGTAAATATCAGTGGTTCGTTTGATGGGACTACATACACTTCTCCCATAATAATTTCCCTTTATGTCACCGACGAACCGATTGATCAAAGTCTTGGCATTTCGTATACCAGCTATCGAATTAATGGTGGACCGTGGACCGCTTACTCAACGCCAATATCTCTTTCTGATCAAGGCGACTACGTGCTCGAGTATTACTCTGAGGACATGGATGGAAATGTCGAACCTACCAATCAAGAGACTTTTTCAATTCTTACTTCAGCGCCGACAAATACTCCCACAAGCACACCAACGCCAACAAGCACGCCCACAAGCACACCAACGCCTACGAATACGCCTACACCAGATCCAAATGGTACGGCAACTCCAACCCCACTATTTACCGCAACGCCAACGCTTACGTTTACTCCAACCCTTACACCGAGCGCTACTCCAACCAAATCACCAACGCCAACGCTTACGCTTACTCCCACCCTTACACCGAGCGCTACTCCAACACCTACGAGCACTCCACGTACCCCAAAACCCCATCCATCAAACACTCCAAAACTAATTACGGCACTTGGAGCGGATGCTCAAAAAATAGATACCCCTCAATCAAAGAGTTCAAATTCACCTTCAAATAATAAGGGAGAAGTTAAATCAATTTTTTTTACAAACAATCCTTCATCGAATTCTTTGAGTGACTCGACAAAACAAAAAAACCATATTGACTCGCTTATTTTTGCGCTCATCGTTTGGAGTGTTACAGGAGTGGGAGCATGCATATATGTGATTAAATACGTGGAGTAGGAATGATGATAAATGATGTCAATTGAATAACATAAGCATGAATATTTCGCGTGCGATGAATGTACTCATTATCGGTATTATCATTCTGTGTACCGCTCCAATAATATCTGCAACAGAAACGCGCTCCTATCTCGTGACCGATCATCAAGTAGTGACCCGAAGCCCGTACCTAAATAAGATTGTCTATTACAATTATGTGAATTTCCCCTGGAAATCAGGAAAAGTCGTGGTGAGCGGAAGCCCCGATGGGACCAAACCTGCAAACATTGGGTGGGAGATACAACTTTTCAATAATCAAAAATCCTCGGCGTCATTTCAGTTCAATAATGCTTCTGATCCGTATTCCTGCGTTGATTCTGATATGCCGCCGCTTACGGTAAATCATCTATTAAATGTTGGTGACAACTCCATTCTTGTCCGTTTTTACCGGCCCTGTAATTATTCGTATACTTCGCTTGATATCGGACCCGTGTATCTTGTCCATTTTGATGATTATGAATCATCAGATGAACCATTTTTGGATCTTCCCTGGGATTATGAGGCTGACGGGGAACGTTTTGAGGAAGTGGCAATCCGTATGAGTTCCTTTTTTGATCATGAATACCCATTTATGGGGATCGGCATCACTGAACCACTCCTCAACAGCGAAACTTTTGTGACTTTCGATGGCACGCTTATACCGCAAAAAGCTTCTTCCGCACATGATGGGTATGACTGGACGGTGACAAGCGGGGTACCATTCTCAGATCCTGTTCTTGCCGCAGCACCCGGTTGGGCCTCATACCATTCCAATAAAACGATCGGAAATGCCATCTATATTAATCATAACAATGGCTATCAGACGCGATACCATCATCTTTTAGATCATGATCTGGTGACAAAATCTTCCGAAAAAGTTTGGGTAAATGATCGTCAAAAAATTGGAGAAGTTGGTTTTTTTGGCAATAGCAGCTCTGAGGGAAGCAGAGGAGCTCATGTCCATTTTATGGTCGTCAAAGACAAAAATGACAATGGATCATTCGATGACAATATCCCCAATGGCATTGTCGATCCCTTTGGCTGGAAAGGAAGTGGGGAAGATCCCTGGTCAACATATACCTTTACCGATAACGGCATAGAACAAACAGGGATCAAAAGTTCTTATCTCTGGAAAAAATCCATGAAAAATGGATTGCAGACGCTGACCTCAAGTGGGGCAAAGGTGGGGAATAGTGGATCAAATACGACATTTAATTTTCCTTCCAATTTTGTGTCACGCGATGTAATTTTTGAATCAGTGACGCATCCTGCTATCACCCATCCCAATTTTGATGGTGCTCCCCAAAACTCTTTTTCATCGATCGGAGGTATCGTATCTGCAACGATTAGCGACGGTTTTGACAACCTCATCACGTCATTTACCAAAAAGTTCACGCTTACCTTTTCGTATCAAAATCATGATATCGCGCGATATGATCCAAACTCAATTTCGATCTACTCGCGCTCTGATGGAGAAGATTGGCAGATAGAGGAGACCACAATAGATATCGTCAAAAAACAGGCTTCAGCACTCATTGACCACATGACCGAATTTGCGCTTCTCGGCAAAAAACTTGATGCAATTGCGCCAGAAACAACTATCGAAATCAGTGGCACCAAAGTTGGGAATTACTATACCTCTCCCGTTGTTTTGACATTATCTTCAGTTGATACTCCAGACACTAGTTTAGGAGTGCTTTATTCCGGATACAACATCAATGAAGATCTTTGGAAAGAATATGCCACTCCGGTGACCATATCAGAGGAAGGTGCATATTCGATCGAATATTTTTCAGAGGATAAAGATGGAAATAGTGAAGTAGCAAAAACTCTTGCATTCATAATAAATTTCAATCCTCCAAGGCCTACTCCGACTGTTACCTCGACACCGACGAATACGCCAATCCCAACCAATACACCAACCCCCACACAAACACCTTCCTCAACCTCACCTTCAACCTCAATCACATCAACCAGCACAATTCCAATTTCAACTCCCACCAATACTCAAACACCGGTTCTTTCCGCGACAAAAATACCCATCCCCACAATATCAAAGAGCGTGAAAAGTATTCTGCCGACAGTGACACGAGAGCCTGACAATCAAGGGGAAGTAAAATCTGTATTTGCTGCTGAATCGGGGACTGAACCATCGCTCAAAAAAGATAATTCATATCCATCTCTCAATATGAGAAATCTATTTATCATGATTGTCATACTCCTGACTGCAATCATCCTAATTTGGTATCGAGTAACCAAAAAAAACAATGAACGGAGTTGAGTATGAGCAAATATGAGTATGTAATTACATAACTATATATTCAATATGTAATTGAATCAGAAAATCATTGATTTGAACAGTTCAATTCGATATCTTGTAAGTAGTGCAAAAGTGTCTGATACGTACTACAAAAACTCTCATCATAATCATCATTTTCCTTATGTATGCTCCAAAAATCTTTGGAGTTGAGCTTCGCTCATATCTGGTGACCGATCATCAAGTCATTACGAGAGACCCGTATCTGAATAAGGTTGTCTTTTATACCAATGTTTCGCTCCCATGGAAATCGGGAAAGGTCGTCGTAAGTGGAAGCCCAGATGGCACAAAACCGGCAAATATCGGATGGGAGCTGCAGATTTACAATAGCAAAAGCAGCTCAAAATCATTTCGTTTCAATAATTCTGGCGATAAATATGTCTGTCTTCACAAAGACATGCCACCCCTGGATATTACCCATCTTTTCTCTGAGGGAGATAACTCGTTTTTGATTCGATTTTATCGACCCTGCAATAATTCATTTTCATCTCTTGATATTGGCCCCGTGTATCTTGTCCATTTTGACGATTATGAGATATCAGATGAACCATTCTTGGATCTTCCCTGGGATTATGAAGCAGACAATATGAGGTTTGAGGAGGTGGCACTGCGCATGAGTTCATATTTTGATCATGAGTATCCATTGTTGAGTACGAATTTGAGAGAGCCAGATGAATTTAGTGATTATGTTGTTCCTTTTGACAATAGAATTGATTCTAATAAATTTTACTCTTCTCATGATGGCTATGACTGGGCACGATCTGCAGGGGCAATTCTGGATGACCCCGTGCTTGCCGCAGCCCCCGGGTGGGCGACCTATCACACCAACAAATATATCGGCAATGCCATCTATATAGATCATGACAATGGGTATCAAACGAGATACTATCACCTTCTGGATAAGAATCTTTTCACCAAATCATCATCAAAAAAATGGATAGATGACCGTCAAAAAATTGGTGAAGTCGGTTTTTCGGGCAATGTACGACCGTTTGGAAGCAAGGGCGCCCACATTCATTTCATGATCATAAAAGACAAAGATGGAAATGGATCATTTGATGACAATATACCCGATGGAATTCTAGATCCATTTGGCTGGCAGGGGAGTGGGGAAGACCCATGGAGATCATATTCATTTACACTCAATGGAAAGGAACAGACTGGAATTCGAAGTACGTATCTCTGGAAAAAATCTCTGAAAGACGGATCCTCAACCCTCACCAGTGACGGAGGAACTATCTCCAATAGTGGCTCAAATACGACTTTTGAGTTCCCTTTTCAAGTTGTCTCCCACGATGCAATTTTTGATTCTGTCACCAGACCTCCGGTCAGTAAACCAATCATAAGTGGCATCGTCGAGGAAGCTCTTGCATCGGTCGGAAATACCGTCACCGCAATTGTGCGAGATGGTTTTGACAATCTGATCACCTCTTTTACCAAAAAATTTACCCTCATTTTTTCATTTGAGGATACGGATATCAAAAGATTTGATCCAAATTCGCTATCGATTTACTCAAGTTCCAATGGGATGGAATGGCACAAAGAAGAAACACAGATTGATCTCCAAAAGGGAAAGGCAAGCGCCAAGATAAACCATCTCACCGACTTTGCCCTCATGGGAGAACGACTTGACTCAATCGCGCCAATCACAACGGTAGATATCTCAGGCACACAAAATGGTGGCTATTATTCCACTCCGATTACGCTTGCACTCCACACCACCGATGAACCAACAGCACAAAGTTTGGGAGTTTTATATACCGGATATCAGATAAATGATGATCCCTGGAGCACATATTCAGATGAGCTCTTACTTTCGGCAGAAAAAGAGTATGTACTCGAATATTATTCTGAGGATGGCGATGGAAATGTCGAAAAAGTACAACAATTGTCATTTACTATTGATTTCAACCCGAAAACGCCGACAGTGACTCAAACTCCAACGTATACGATTGCACCCACCACAACTCCCACAGCGCTACCAACTCCCACACAAACCCCTACTCAAACATTGACCACACCACCGACATCGACATCAACTCCAGTACCAATTGCCGATATTTCTCCTCCGAATGTGATCCAACCAATCTCACCAATATCAACAGCGTCTCCATCAATATCTCTATCTCCATCAGTTTCGATTGCTGACAATGACGGTGAAGTAAAGTCCGTATTTGCCGCAGAATCAGAAAATGATCAAATCACCGATTCAAATAGCAATGCTCATTCGAACATATTACGAAATCTATTCATGATTGTGATTGTTTTGACCACCGCAATCATTTTGATCTGGTATAGAGTTGGCAAAAAAAATCACTTTTGGGATTGAATAATTATTTTGTTTTTTTGTATCATATACATATGAGGCCAAAGAAAATAAAAAAAATGCATCATCGTGTTTTACTTGTTTCGCTCATTGTCCTATTTATCACCATGTACGTGGTCATTTTTCAAAATAAATACGCAAAGTCCGATGATCAGAGTCTCTCGCCGGAAATCGAAACAAACTCAGAAGAATATACTTCGTCATTCTTGGGGTTTACATTTTTAGTCCCAGTCAAATTACAACCAAATGAAAGTGGTAACACAATCCAACTTCATGAACAAAACAATTTTATTTCAATAAGCAGACTCTTCGGGTATTCGAATGTTATAGAAGAATATCTCAACGATCTCGCAGAAAAAAACAAACTTGAATATAATATCGAAAAAATAGAAGATAATGGGTTTTATGTTGTTAAGATGAGATCAAAATTAAATGATGCAAAAAATGAAACCTCATACATAAAAAACATAGACACCGATACTTTTGTCTCCATCTCCACCACCTCTCCCGAGCTATACGACGAACTTGAACAGATTGCCGCTTCATTTGAGTACCTTGATGATAACAAAGACTAGAAAGTGTCTCAAAGCTGTCATCTCATCCTAAACTCGTTTGGGACTATGTCATCCTCGCGCCTGCCCGCCTTTGGAGGAAATGCGGGGATCCAGATTGTTGAAATAGTCTGAAGACTGGATTCTTGTTTTGTGAACTCTTACGAGTATAAATTCCTCTTGACAAGATTGCAGATACTCTCTATTATGGATAGTATATGAAATCATACGATATGAGTCTGATAACTAAAAAAGTATACGAATCGAATGCCCAGTTATTTACCTTAAAAACATTACGGGAACATTTGGGAGTTAAAAAATCCAGTTCTTTATTCAAAATTGTCAACCGTCTGATAGAAAGCGAGGTATTGATTAAGATTGAGCGAAATAAATATGCATTAAAAAAATATTCCTGTGGTGAGTTTACTCTTGCGAATTTTCTTACCGAATCCTCATATGTATCTTTTGAAAGCGCACTCAGTTTTTATGGCATCCTTTCTCAGTTTCCTTACGAGGTGACAAGCGCGACTCTTGGTCAAACACGATCAAAGA
>PFOB01000064.1 GCA_002792315.1 Candidatus Roizmanbacteria bacterium CG_4_10_14_0_2_um_filter_39_13
CTCGTTTATCATCATTCCGATTTTGAAATTGATTAAGGATATCATCATCATCTGGGGCTGGGGTTGGAGTCCAAGTTGGTGCTCCTGGTGGAGGCACTGTTTGATCCAAAGATGTTCCCGGATCAGTAGTTTGAATTGGAATTGGCGTAGGGGTAGGAGTTCCTAAAGATACATCATGAGTTGGTGTTGGCGCTTTAATGAAGCAACTTTGATTTTTTCCAAGATCTTGTCTACAATCTTGACTCCCATTATTAACTCTATAATCACCCGTTAAAGTTGCATCATCCCAGTAACATCTGCCTTGATTTTCCATACAACCACAGTTTCCAAATCCATAAATGGGATTTGCGGCTCCAAAACAATCTTCAGCTTCAACTTTTTGAGGAAGAAAAAAATAAAAACTTAATACAAAAACTAGCAATATTTTTTTCATTTTATTTTTTATTTCTATTTTTCTTCTGTTTCTTGATAACCTTTGATCATCCCAAGGATTAATATTGCAGCCGCAAGTAAGACTAAGTATTTTGGTCCTTCTCGAGTCAATAGATTTGCAATACTTGCATACTCTCTTTCACGAAGCCCCTCTCCTGATAATTCTTGCCATTTCTTTCGCACCATTCCACCCGCCTCTTTGCCAAAAATTTTGTCAGCAACTCCGCCAATTTTTGCACCAAATTCCCCCATACCACCCATCACTTCTGCCATAGTCCATGCCTTTTCATATTCCCAAACTTGATCTGCATCTGCAGCACGCTTTGGAAATTGCGCATAGTGCAAGAAGTCAGTAACTAAATGATAGCGATCTTCCCGACGAAGGGGATACTGTGGACCTTCTTTCACTACTGTTGAGAATCCCGATCGATCTCGATGATCCAGCTGGTATTTTGAATCAACAATGAGATTCTCCGCATCTGAATTGATACGCATTACGTTCATCGCATTCTCAAGAACTCGGAGCGCCATCTCTGTTGCCGCATCAACATCTTCTTCCTTGATTGATGATCGCATTTCAACAATCAATTTATGAAGCTCTCCTTTATCTTCATTTCGATAATACTTTTTCAAAGTACTCAGTAAATCTCCACCAGTCAGAGTCTGTCGATACTTTTCTTGCGTTACAGCAATTGCATATACGGATCTCTGTACCATGTCTTTTCCAGCACGAACAAACTCCAAAAATTGGTATGCAGTGTCATTTATCGGAAGAGCCGCCTCTTTTGATGCAATCAGTTCATTCATGCTCCAGGTAAAGCGCGTCACCATATCCTCTTCACGAGCCCGACTAAATTCGTTCTTTAACTCAACTTTTAGCTCTTCTCTTAACCTACTTTGTTGATCACTGCTCATTTCATTCCAGTCTAAACCACGATCTTTTGCTGCCATTTTTAGTCGTGTAGAAGTGATTTCCGGTACTGTTTCATGATCATTTATTTCTGGCTTTTCGATAACACGCTTTTGAATCATACGGTACACCTCAAGGCCAGCATCAATCTTTTTCTGTCTTTTTTGTCGTTCTTCATTTGAGATCCCAGCTTCATCTATTTTGTATTTTTCTTTTAGAACACCACGAACGACACTTTCATCCACGAGATATCCTGATTGTTCTTGTTCTGCAGTAATAGTAATATTACTTCTTTCATCATTTAATCGATCAAGATTGTCACCAAATACTGTTTTTTGATGGGCAGACTCTTCGTCATTTTGAGTTGCTACAAATTCATTCATTTGTTGCGCAGATACGATACGTGCGCGTTGTTGGACATATAATAAATCATCAAATGCATCATCAAGCATCTTGTCTTTTGCATCACTTGACATGCCATCAAGCGCACGATAATTCTTTTGAAAATGTTTTTCGAGTATTGAAATAAATGTAACGCCATTTTGAGATTTTGAAGGATTCTCAATATAGACAAAGTCAAGTGGTGAGCGCTCAAATGCCATGACAGTAAGCGCTTGATTTACCAATACTTTCAAATCATCGATTCGTGTTTGAGTATTTCTTTTTTCAGCAGCAGCTGGATCCTGTCCACCGCCTTGAATGGTCGGCCGATTAAGGATTGGTTCTACAATCCGACTCCAGAACTCGTCAGCAGTACTTATATCAGCATATCTTATTGTCTGCTCATTTCGATTTTTATCTTTAAATGTCGTTGATAAACCCGCCTTACCCACACCCTCTTTAAAATAACGATTGTACAAATAAGTAAATAAATGTCGATATTGTTCTTGATTCTTTGCTGTCCCATCTGGAGAAAGCTTTAATAGATGGTCTTTCAGAATCAACTCATCTCGCAACACTTGCATTGGTGTGATTCCAATATTCTCAATCTGCTTCCACGCATGTTCAAGTCCTCGTGGCTTTCCATCGACATTGAGCTCGTTTGGATCATTGAAATTATCTGCATAATCTCGCAGCCATGGCATGAGTGGATATTTGAATCGCCATCCTCGTTGGGTCTCAAGACCGCCAAATCCCATGGGATTTCGCTCAAATATATTTGGGTCCATGTCTTTGGTATAGGTCCGACGACCATGCCGTGAAAGCTTACCAATCCGAAAAGCTTGATCGTAAATATCTTCTCCCTCTGCCTTGATATCTCCATGATTCCAATCGTCGATTTTCCATGAACGATCAGGTTGTGGCATAAACGCCATTGATTTGAGGAAATTATCAGACATCTGCCATTGTTGTCCAGGAAACCACGTATGAAATACGTCTAAATTTTTTAGCGCTGTGTCTTTGTACGAAGCTTTTCCGAGCTCTGTTACTGGAGCATCTGCGTAACTTGACAATGCATGCATTTCGAGATTTACCAATGACAAATGCATCCGTGCATGAATAATCGCACGCTTAATAGCCCACGGTGGGACTGGAGGATCAGCATCATGATAATTTACCACCATATCTTTCAGAGCTTCCTTTTCTGCTTCATCGACATTTGAAAATAGTCCCTGCAAAATCTCTGGGCTCTTGAGCCAACGGTTTCGCGCCATTTTCTTTTTGTAGTACCCACTGAGATGAATTTTGGCAGCCTCAACAACCTCTGCGTACGGTAACTTGTACAACTCATCTAAACGATTTGCCTCTAAAGTCCGTTGCGCATATGCCGCTGCTTGTTGAAAAAACGTCGCATTTTGCTGCTCCATTTGTCCGGTTCTCATCAAATAATCAAAGTTTATTCCTCCTTCAAGAAGATCCTTCTCAGCTCGCGCAGATAAAAACAGATCATTGAGAAAATCTTTATATGAATTCGTACGCTGAAGCTCATGAGACGGAGCAGTATAACTCATCAATTTTCCACCAATTTGTACCGTTTTGCCCGTTTCATCAGTCACTTCTCTCTCCATTTGAATCCAGTCTGTTGTTGACTGATTCCCATATTTGAAAAGTGGCAACGTGTCATCCAATTCAGTGGCTTCAGATACAGAGTTTACGAGTGAGCCAATTTTACTGCTGAGTGCATTAAAAAACGTGTCTGCATTCATGTACATCATTCGTGAAGACTCTGCAACTAGTTTTTGCCATGGTTCGCGACCACTTGAATCAATCACTGAAGCATAAATGCGATGTGTCATGAATAAGATGAGTTTGTGAATATCTTCCGTTACTATTTTTGCTGCTCGTTCACGACGTTTATCAGGGTTTGTAATTTTTCCTTCTGCATCAACTTTAGCTAATGCTGCATCAAATTTATCTTGGTAATATTCAAGAAATTTCTCAGAAGAATCGAGATGATTGATAAATCGCTCAGCCTCTTGGGCTTGGGGATTGTCTTCCTGACCTTCTTTGATATGATTAATAAGGTCTGGATCTAGATTCTGTCGAGTCCGTCTTCGACTTTCCTGCAACTCTCTATCGGCATATTCTCGAATACTCTGTTGCTTGAATGTGCGCGCTTCATCTTTTTTTGCATTCAATCTCTCAAGCGTCGTACCAATACTGGAACCAGTTGTGGCAAAAATTTCTTCAAGATGTTGCTCCGCCTTACTCTTACCATGTGCTGCAACAATTTTGATCAAATCCCGTTCAAACTGTGTCGGAGCCTGTCCTTCTTCTGAGAACGAAATGTAGTTTTGAGATTCAAGAAGTCCGTGAATCAATGGCTGCAAATAACTTGATGAGTCGAGTGTTGCAGAGTCATTTGTTAATTTACTAACGAGAGCATCAAATACAATTCGAGATGGTCCATGTATTGGTCTTTCTATCAGATCTGCTTGCGCTGCAGCAACGAATAATGACACTGCTCCATGTACATTCCGCGCCTGCTCAACGAGCTGATCTGGGACTCTTCCCTCACTCATATCTTGAATTGAGCTGACTCTACCCGCATTCGGATTTTCATTACTGATTTCTTCTTTGATTTCCCGAGATATTTCTGTTCTCACCGATTCTTTTTGTTGGGTATCCATCTGGGCTTGTTCATTACGGTACTGCTCAATTCGACGATAAACTTCCTCACGTCGTCTGTTCCGAGTTGCTTCTGGATTTACCTGTGGTGGTGTATTCTCTGCTGATGCTGACATATCAAAAGTATAGCAGTTATCACCGAAAAAAGAAGCCCTGATGATATAATTTGATATATTAATAGATATAAAGATCTATTTTATATCTTTTTTATATACTAAGTTACGTACTGAAGATACTAAATTGCTGAGGACATAAAACGAAAGAGATGTTGTCTGCATATAAGTAGCAAGCTCGCAGTGGAGACATGATACTGCAGTTTTTGTGGCAAAGAACATGAATATGTCGAGGAAAAAAATCGCGGGAAGAATCAGGAGTCCAAGAAATAAATATATTAGCTTCATGATAATAGTATATAGTATGTGGTATGTAGTATCTGACACAGAACTGTCTTTTGTTCCAAACACAACCAAAAATACTAAATACAATATTCTACATACTATATACTTCTAAAGCTATCCTTCACTCTCTTCGGGTTCCTTTGAGTGCTCTTCTTCAGAATGCTGATCTTCACCTTCGCGTTTGATATCAATCACCAGGCGTCGATCACGACCTTCACCAACTGAATAGCTGGTAAGTTCCGGATACTTTTTACCAATATGTTCATGCATTGCCCGTCGTTCATAAGATGAAAATCCTCGTAGATAGGTTGCTGAGTTTCGCTCATTTACTTTCTCAACTGCTTGATCTGCAATATACTGCAGCCGCTCAATTTGTTTTTCACGATAGTCGTTGACATTAATAAGCACACTTACGCGATCTTTCGTTGCTTTATACAACATTACTTCAAGAATTTTTTGAATCGCTCGAATGGTTTCTCCATGACGACCGATTACGGTTGGTGCTTCTTCCTCTGTTTTGATGCTCACATGATACATTCCATCTTCTTCTTCAACTTCAACCACCGCACTTTCGACCATTTTATCAAGAAGTTCTTGTGTTAAGTTTTTGATTATTTCTGACTTGTCCATAAATATATTGAGAAAATTGTAATATTATTTCTTATTACTGTGACTTATGTAATGTTGTATGATACTAAATAATGAGAATGCATTCCAGTAAATTGAAAGTCCGATTGGGAGAGTGTATGAAAAGTAGCCAATCATAATGGGGAAAAAATACTTCATCTGAGTACCCATTGCTTTTTGAAACTCATCAGATGTTGAGCTTTCTTTTTTCTCATCTTTTTTGCCATCTTCTTTTACTGGCGAAATATCGGTCATGGGATTTGCGGTCATCGTGACTTTCGACTGCCAAAACTGCAGGCCTGCAGTAAGCACTGGAATAAGAAAATAGTGCCACTGTCCCGCTTGAGAAGGAGACAATGCAAGATTATACATAAAAAAATGAGGGTCGATTTTTTGTACGGCAAGGTATGGAAAGTACAGTTTGTCATTTATTTCCTGGATCTTTATTGCATCACCATTTTTGTCAAATTGAAGAAATAACTGTAAGGTCTGATATAAACCAAAAATAAGTGGCATTTGCACAATCGCAAAGAGACATCCGGATGCAGGGTTAATACCAGCTTCTTTATACAGTTTGAGCTGTTCTTCCTGAAGTTTTTTGGGGTCTTTTTTGAATTTTTTTTGCAAAGCGTCAAGTTGAGGTTTAAGTTCCTTCATAACGTTTGCCGTCTTCATCTGTTTCTGAAAAAAGGGATGAAGGAGGAAACGAATCGCAATAGTGATTGTTATTATGGCAAATCCAAATGCTCCCGGAATCCCCACAGTTACATATAAGTTGTGGAAAAAGACCAAGACATTGAGAATTGGTTCAATAAAAAGCGTGCTAAAAATCGTTCCTAATGACTCAAACATAAGAAATATGAAAATGTATGACGGTCCTTACTTTGTTAATTCTTTTCTTCCTTTTCTTCGACGTCTATTGATTGTCGCTCGCCCATCGGCTGTTTTCATTTTTGCAAGAAACCCGATCTTTCGCTGTCTTTTTAGTGTTTTTGGCTGAAATGTACGTTTTGGCATAATGTATTATAACGAACTATTAAATAAGTATTGTCGAGCTTTTAAAATCAAAATCGCGAATCCAATATTGAAGCATCTTCTTCGTGTACTTCTTTCCACACGGCTTCGGTCACAAATGGAATATATGGGTGAAGCATCTGCAGACATGCATGGTAAATCTTCATCATACTTTGCGAAGCCTCAATACTACCACCCTGCATGCCGTCTTTCAACTCCTCAATGTAAAAATCGGCATATCTATGCCAAAGAAAATCATACATAAGGTCAAATGCCTTCGCAAATTCGAATTTTTTGAAGTGCAGATGATATTGTTTTTGAACAACAGCAAATTCTTTTTGTAACTTTTTGAGTGTTTCACGTAGTACGTCATCCCCGACCCCGATCGGGGATCCAGCCTGGATTCCCGCCTTCGCGGGAATGACAACATTGGTTTTACTCATTTCAAGAAATCGCGCAATGTTCCATATTTTATTGCAAAAATTACGCATGGCGACAATCTTATCTTCAGAAAGAACAACGTCTCCCCCTTCTTTTGTACCAAAAATGAGCGCAGCACGCAGTGCATCTGCCCCATATTTTTCAATCATATCGAGCGGATTGATCACATTTCCTTTGCTTTTACTCATCTTTTGACCTTTGAGATCTCGAACCATCCCATGTAAAAATACATGTTTAAATGGCACTGCTTTTGTTTCAAAATAACCGATCATAATCATTCGTGATACCCACGCGCGCAAGATGTCATATCCCGTTTCCATCACTGCGGTTGGATAAAAATAATCAAAGAACGATGAATCAATTGTTTGAATTGTCGCAAAAGGCCATTGAGCACTGGAAAACCAGGTATCAAACGTGTCTTCATCTTGAATAAATGAACATTCACCACAAATTTGACAACTTGAAGGTTTTTGCACCGACACAAACCACTTATTTTGATTTTTGACATTTGAACTTTGACATTGATACGCCGGTATTCGAATCCCCCACACTATTTGACGCGACACATTCCAATCAATAAAATTTTCCAAAATCTGTATTAACTGTTTTTTGAATCGTTTTGGATGGATATTGATTTCGTCATTTCTGACTCGTTCAATGGCATTTTTCTTGAGTGGCTCAACATTGATAAACCATTGTTCTTTCGGAAGAGGTTCAAGCGTAGTGCCACATCGATAACAGGTATGAAGTATCATCTCATGAGGGGTAATCTTTTCAAGGAATCCACCTTCTTCCAACTTTGAAACAATCAATTTTCGCGCTTTTACAACATACACGCCATCAATATCGTCAAGACCCGTATGCTGCATGTGGCCATCGAAATTTAAGATTGGATCACGCCACAGCCCATGTTTTTTGGCAACTTGAAAGTCATTTTCATCATGAGCGGGTGTTACTTTTACGGTGCCGGTCCCAAATTTTGGATCAACATATTCGTCAGCAATAATAGGAATCTCACGATCAATCAAGGGAAGTACAACCGTATTTCCAATCATGCCCTGATAACGCTTGTCTTCAGGATGTACCATCACCGCAACATCGCCTAGATATGTCTCTGGGCGAGTAGTCGCAATAGTCACCGATCCACCTTCTTTTACGGGAAATTTTATGTAATAGAGTTTTCCGGTCACTTCTTTGTCTGCAACTTCAAGATCTGAAAACGAAGTTCCACATGAGGTGCAATAGTTTACTAATCGATTTGCCCGATATATCAGTCCGTCATCGTGCAAGTGTTTGAAGGTGTTATTTACAATTTTAACAATATCGGGATCCATGGTGAATTTCTTCTTTGACCAGTCAAGAGCAAATCCCAATTTGCGAAGCTGATTTTCCATGGTTTCGCGATTTTTCATTACAAAATCCCAGATGTCGGAAAATAATGTCTTGCGATCAAAATCAAACCTACTTTTCCCTTGTTTTTTTAAATGCTTCTCATATACAAACTGTGTCTCAATTCCTGCATGATCTGCTCCCGCAAGCCAGAGGGTTTCAAGACCTTTCAGCTTGTGGTATCGAATCATCACATCTTCATACACATACATCGCATGCCCCAGATGCAAATCCGCATTCGCATTTGGCGGCGGAAGAACAATACAAAACGGATCTTTTGACTTATCTACCTTTGCAGTGAAGTATCCTCCTTGTTCCCAAAATGAGTACAATTCTTCCTCGTAGTTTCTGAAGTTGTATTTTTTATCCATATCTAAATCCCCTCGTTTCGACTATATACTGATATGTACTCTATCAAAAATAGCTTGAATTTGCAATGTAAACATAGTATCTTTGGTCAATATGATGTGGCTTACAACACTATCTGTTTGGTATCTCTATTTGCTTCTTTTGGGAGTAATCTTTATTCCAATTACTGCTCGGATTTTCAAATCATTTCCTGACAAAGGATATCCCTTTGCAAAAACTCTGGGAATCATCGGTGTGAGTTACACAATGTATCTCCTGGGATTATTGAAAATACTTCCCTTCACAAAAGAATCACTCTTTCTCATTTTATTTTTTATCTCCTTTTGCATATATAAACTCTTTGGAAAAGAAATAACCACTTTAAAACAGTTAACCAAAAAACAGATTTTACTGATAGTTTTCGAAGAATTATTGTTTATTGCAAGTTTGATTTTTCTTGCAATAGTACGCGCACAAGAACCCTCAATTCATGGGCTGGAAAAATTTATGGACTTTGGATTCATGGAATCAATTCTCAAGTCAACCTCCTTTCCCCCGCTTGACATGTGGCTTTCTGCTGATCCAGCACATCCTGCAGGATATCCGATTAATTATTATTATTTTGGTCATCTTTCAGGAGCATTGCTGACTAAACTCAGTGGAATTAATCCATTCATTACCTACAACTACATTTTGGCTACTATTTTTGCTCAAGGTATGACACTCACCTTTTCACTCACCGGAGCAATCGCCCACCACATTCGAAATCAATCACAAAAAATAAAAAAGCTCGCGCTCCTTCCCGTAATGGCGGTTGGACTTCTTGGATCCTTTATTGTTAACCTCGGAGGAAATCTTCACACCATATATACATTTACGAGAGGTTATCCAAACGAACACCCTGAGCCATTCTGGTCCCTTTTTCAGACAGTAGCTGAAGTTCGAGAGACCATGGCTTCTACTGGTGGCGGGGTGTACGAAAGCATGGTCCAGAACTCATCCTATTGGTATCCTAATGCAACGCGTTTTATTCCGTTTACCATACACGAATTCCCTGCATACTCATACGTTGTCGCAGATCTTCATGGACATGTATTTGACATACCGTTTGTATTGGTGACCCTTGCATTCATTGTGACCTTTACCTTGCATAAACTTGAAAAAGAATCAGAAACAAAGCATCATACATTAATTCTCTGGATTGAAGGATTTACCAAACATTATTTTGGAAAGTTTTCAAAATTTCTTCCCTTTAAAGAAAAGGGCGTCCTTTCTTTGGACATGAAAGAGCGGATCTGGGTTGTCATGATTGGAGCAATGATTGCGATAAATTATATGACCAACGCATTTGATGGTCCGATTTACCTTCTTTTTGCGGCAATCCTACTCTTGTTTATCTATAAATTTTCGTGGAAATTTATAATCCAGTCAGCAACGATTCTTGCATCATTTCTCATCTTTTCCTTTCCCTTTTCGTCCCATTTTGAGCCATTTGCGACCGGAATTGGAGTAAATTGCAGTCCAGATTTTCTGGTTCAAATTGAAAAATTTGGCCCGTTTCTTTTTGAAAAAGGAAACTGCCAATTGTCTGAGCCGTGGATGATGATGGTTTTATGGGGATTCTTCTGGATCAATGCCATTCTATTTGGCACGTATCTCTATTTGAAAAAACGATCTCAATATGTCCTAACTTCTGTAGACTGGATACTCGTATTGATTTTTGGGTATGGCACACTTATCTTGGTTATTCCTGAATTTATTTACGCAAAAGATATTTATCCTGGTCACTTCCGCGCTAACACCATGTTTAAGTTGGGGTACCAAGCGTTTATGATGATGGGTGTGACATCAACTATTGTTGCCTATCTTCTTGTTCGATGGCAGTCTCGGAAGAAATTTATTCTCCTTCCATTTTTCCTCCTCTCCTTTGGTCTGATCTTCATCTATCCCTTTTTGGCATTTCCCTCATATTATCCAGGGCTCTACTTGAAACAAACTTATGTAAAAAATCAAAATCTTGATGGTCTTTTGTGGATGGAAAAACAATATCCTGAAGACAAAGAGATCATTGATTTCATAAATAAAAACATCATTGGTCAACCAATTATTCTCGAAGCACAAGGAGACTCATATACGGACTACAACCGCGTCTCTGCCTTCACGGGCAACCCTACCGTTGCCGGATGGTGGGTGCATCAGTGGCTATGGAGAGGATCTTCAGACGTCGTTGGTGTACGAATACCTGATATTGAGGCTCTGTATCAATCTGAAGATATTCTCCTCACTCAACAGCTCATTGATAAATATAACATTGAGTATGTCGTGGTTTCAGGACTAGAGAGAGAAAAGTATGAAGGGTTGAAAGAAGAGAAATTCGCTCAAATTGGATATAAGATCTTTGAGTCAAGTAATGGGTTTGGGGCTCTATATAAAGTATATTAAAATATATTTGACAAGATTTGAGAGATGTGATATCGTATTAATGATTGTTTTGGAAAGTAATTCAAAACAAAAGAAAGAGCATTACTACACGTCGTCCCCTTTATACGAGCGGTAGTGATGCTCTTTCTTTTGTGGCCAATACTCTACCCTTTATTACAGTTGATACATCTGTATTGGTAACGTCATTTTCTTCTGAAACAATCGGGCAAATTGTCTATTGGTAAACTGCTTAAAGTCCTTCTTCAGTAATTGCTTGGATGAAACAATGGCGGGAAATATACTTTCCTTTTTATACATACGTTTATGGTAACCTACCCCGTCACTTCACGTCAAGCCCTATAGTATTATTCAGTCAAAAAAACACGTATCTTATAGTAAATAACTGCTCATATTACTTGTCCTAACAGTATTATTTACGATATTCACATAATGTGGATAAATCAAATATCATACTCTCGATCTCACTAATATATTTTTGAATTTGTTACAATATGGTTATGAAGGTATCTGTAGTACTTCCCGCATATAATGAGGAAAAATATATCGAAACATGTATCGAACATATTCTTGACCAATCTGTTCCCGCCGATGAGGTCATTTTGATAAATAATAACTCTACTGATAAAACGTTGAGGCTTGCTCAAAAGTATCCGATCATTATTGAAAATGAACAAATGCAAGGAACTATTCCAACACGAAATCATGGGTTTGACATGGTCACTTCAGATATAATTGCACGAACTGACGCAGATACCGAAGTGCCTCATACCTGGATTGAGCAAATAAAATCATATATGTCAGACCATGAGTGCGATGCACTTCTCGGTGCCTCATATTATCGCAGATCTCCAAAGACAATAAATGGTCCATTATTCTTAAGTTTTTCAGAAGCTTTTAAAAAAATATTCCATGTGTATCCGCTTATTGGACCGAATATGGCAATAACGCGCACTATGTGGCGGAAGATTAAACCTACCCTTTGTAAAGATGAACGTCAGATTCACGAAGATATT
>PFOB01000063.1 GCA_002792315.1 Candidatus Roizmanbacteria bacterium CG_4_10_14_0_2_um_filter_39_13
GAGCCGCAACAATCCAAAACTGTTCAGATTACATACAGACTTCCCACGACCATTGTGGCGGGAAATGGAACGTATCAACTCATACTGCAAAAACAAATTGGTTCCCAAAATTCTGACTTTAAATTTACCTTTTCCTATCCAAAAAATATGACTATTGAGCGACACAATCTTTCTCCTCTTGCGAAGGATAATGAAATCATCTATAATACCTCAATTTCATCTGACAGAATATTTCTCATTGAATTTAACAAACAGTAGATTTTTTGGTTTAAAATAAATCAAGTCAAGATGAAATGCCTATTTTAATTATTACTGAATATTTCCATGGAACATAAAGAAAAAAAAGAAAAAATCATAATGAATGCAACGCTCAGAGAAATTACCGGAAAACAAACACGTTCTTTAAGAAAAGATGGAATTGTTCCTGCAAATATTTATGGAAAAGAATTTACTTCTCAAACAATCTCACTTGATAAAAAAGAATTTATTGACACATTCAAAGCTGCTGGTGAAACAAATGTCGTGTATGTAAAAGTTGATGGGAAGGAAATTCCAACGTTATTTAGCGAAATTCAGATTCATCCAACCAACCAAAGCGTCCTTCATGTAGATCTTAAAAAGATTGATCTCAAGAAAAAAGTTGAAACACAAGTTCCATTTGTTATTTCAGGATTATCAGAAGCTGTCGAAAAGAAACACGGTATACTCTTGACCCAGATGACCGAGGTCACCATTGAAGCATTACCTTCAGACATTCCAAATAATATCGACGTTGACATTTCAAATATGAGTGAGATCGGCGATGTTATCAGAATTTCTGACTTACCAAAATCAGCTTCATATGAGATAAAAGAAGAACTAGAACGAATTATCGTATCCGTAACCGAACATAAAGAAGAAGAACTCGTACCAGAAACAGTATCTGAAGAGCCAGAAATCACTGGTGAAGCTGAAGGAGACGGTGAATCCTCAGAAGATGCCACTGATCAAAATACAAGCCTCTCTGACGAAAACAAAAAAGAATGATGGTATAATCTCTCATATGAAGACACTTTCAGTCATCGATACTCCTTTGCATATTGGGAAGTCCATTGAGCTCTACGGATGGGTTGAAACCAAACGTGATCATCGTAAAATAGTATTTCTTGATATCCGTGATCGAACAGGAATTGTTCAGGTTATTGGCGATGAACGGATGAAATCTCTTACACCGGAATCGGTAGTACTGATTAAAGGACTCGTAAAAAAACGACCAGAAAAGCTCATTAATCCCAAAATTCCAACCGGAGAAATAGAAATTGAAGCCCAAGAATTTGAGGTTCTGAGTGCCGCAAACGCCCTCCCCATGCCGATAGATTCTGATGGGTATGAAATTGATGAGGAAGTGCGGCTAAAGTATCGATATCTCGACCTCCGAAGAAAACGGATGGCTCGAAATATGAGGCTTCGTTCGCAAAGTGTACACTTTATTCGATCATTTTTGATGAATCATGATTTCATTGAAGTAGATACGCCGATTCTCACAAAAGCAACGCCTGAGGGAGCCCGTGATTTTCTCGTCCCATCACGATTGCAAAAAGGATCATTTTACGCATTGCCACAATCTCCACAGCAATATAAACAATTATTAATGGTCGCAGGAATCGAGCGATATTTTCAGATCGCACGATGTTTCCGCGATGAAGATCCTCGAGCCGATCGAGCTTATGGAGAATTTACCCAACTTGACCTTGAAATGTCCTTCGTAACACAAAAAGATATCATGCAACTTACGGAAGAACTGTTTACAAAAATGATTTTGGAACTTTTTCCAGACAAAAAAATATCTCAATCTCCCTGGCCTCGATTGAATCACGCAGATGCAATGAAAAAATATGGAACCGATAAACCAGACCTCAGAAAAGATAAAAAAGATCCAAACGAACTAGCATTCGCCTGGACCATTGATTTTCCTCTGTTTACCGAACAATCTGAAGAAGACTATTTTCATGGATCAGGAAAATCAAAATTTGCACCCTCCCATCATATGTTTACCGCCCCTCATCCCGATGATATCAAACTTCTTGATACAGACCCAGGGAAAGTTCGCGGACAACAACATGATTTGGTATTAAATGGGTATGAAGTCGGCGGCGGAAGTATTAGAATTCACGATCCCGCGATTCAAAAAAAGATATTCGAACTCATTGGGTTTTCAGAAAAACAAAAAGGACAATTTAGCCACATGCTTGAGGCATTTACTTATGGTGTACCACCTCATGGTGGGATTGCACCGGGAATTGATCGGCTATTGATGGCAATTTTAGGAGAACCTTCTCTTCGTGAAATTATTCCGTTTCCCGCAACATCTGGTGGAAAAACTTCAATCATGAGTGCTCCATCTCCTGCGACTGACGCACAACTTGAAGAACTTGGGATTTCAGTTACTGAGAAATAGGCTTCTCTACGCTTTGATTTAAGATTATAATAAAAATATGCCATTTCGATTCTACTTTTTCTTTATTATTACAACCTTCTTTTTTTTATTTTCTCCCGGTCAAAATCCATATTTCCAAACCATCGCATTTAATCGAGAACTCTTTTTTCAAAAGCAGGCTACCCCATCAATTACCATTCATCCCATTCCCTATGTAAATTCTGATGTGAGCCCTCTTGTATCAGCACAGGGAGCATATATTGTTGATCTGAACTCATACACTCCCGTATTCAAAAAAAATCCTGATAAACATTTTTTTCCTGCATCAACAACCAAGATTATTACCGCCCTTGTTGCTGCAGATGTATACCAACCAGATGATGTCATTACCGTATCAAATGTATCCGTTGAGGGACAAAAAATGGATCTTATTGAGGGAGAACAAATTACTGCAGAAAATCTCCTCTATGGGACTCTTGTTCACTCCGGAAATGATGCAGCCTATGCCCTTGCAAATTTCTACGGATATGACGCCTTTATTGAGCTTATGAATATCAAAGCACAGAAACTGGGAATGAAAAATTCATATTTTACTAATCCTGCGGGACTTGATAATTACAAACAAAAATCATCACCGTTTGACCTTGCCTTAGCAGGTCGCGCACTTATCGAAAATCCATTTCTTCGTAAAATGGTTGGCACGAAAGAAATAATAATTTCAGATACTGAATACTCAATTTTTCACAAGTTGACCAATGTCAATAAATTGCTCGGAGAAATTCAAGGATTAGGCGGTTTAAAAACGGGATATACCGAGAATGCTGGCGAAAATCTGGTAAGTTTTTACCGCCATGAAGATCATGATTATTTAATAGTTGTCATGAATAGTGAAGATCGATTTGCCGATACAACAATGCTTGTAAATTGGATAAAAGATCAAGTTAAGTACCTAAGTATTGATGTGTGATGGTCTCATTCATCCTCTTCCTTTGAAAGAATCAAATAAATATAGCGCTCTCACTTCATTAGTAATCAGCTATTGAATAAGATACTCTTCGCTTACTGCCGAAACATACGCAACAAATTCATTGTTTCCTAGAAATACATATACTGGCTGAACATATTCTTGATAGACTGCAGGGTCATAATAAGCTAAAAAGACCTTCTGAATTTTAATCTCCCCTGATTTGGCTTGAGAAGAAACAACAGCACCTTTCCCCTTTTTCAGGTCCTCCCATGCCTGCTCAGCCGATCGAAGAGGATACAGTCCTACCTGATCTTCAGATCGATCAAAGTATTGAACTTGTGCTTTGATCACCTTTGTCTTATTCTCTCCGATTAAAAACATGACGTAGTGCTGGCTATTGTAATAGGACGAGGATACAACCGGAAGTCCATTTCTATCTGGGAGGAAAAAATCTACTTCAACAATATTTGCACTTTCCGGTGATTTCAGAGGAATAATCTCGTTTGTTTCTGGATTTAAACGCATATATCCAATATTTCGTTCGCCCCGTGCAAGCTCTTCTGGATACCTTCCCATTCCAGAAATAAAAGACGAAGCTTCATTGAAAAGAGTAGTATCTGCAACAGGAAGTGCTGGAGGAGTCACGTTGTCGTCGCGCGTAATGGTGTAGGAATAAATATAGTTAAACGTTCTAATATCTATGGTGAGTTTATTCTTTCCATCATCAAAAATCGCCATCTTATCATCCAGTCTATGCTGAGTAATATCAGTATCAAATCCCGCATCCTTTGCCATTGCATAAATTTTTGAAAGGAATCCAAATGATGCTGTTTTTTGTGGCAGGAAGTATACTTCTGCAGCAGATGTTGCTTCTTCAAAATTTGGCGTCCCATCAAGCGTGTCGAGAACGAAGGTATATTTTTCAGATTTTTCTCTATCTCCAGTATCAGGGGGCTTAATTTTATCAAAGACTGGGTCGTACGAAACCGGCACAGATGTTGTAGTTGTCGTTACCTTTTGACTGCTCAGATAAGTAAATAAAAGTTTGACTCCAAAAAAAAGAATAAGCCCGACCAAAAATACAATCAATACAACCGGTGAAAATCGTCGCGTGTAATAATTTACTTCAGTTAAGGTCATACAGTTATGATAGCAGAAAACGTGCACCTTTGAAGGAGGTCAAGAATTGAATCGCCTTAAGCGAATGGTATAATGTACTTTCAGGAATAATCTAAACCAGGGGTGGCGGAGTGGCCAATCGCAATAGACTGTAAATCTATCGGGCTTGCCCTACGGGGGTTCGAATCCCTCCCCCTGGACATTTCAGAACGGTACTCGGGAATAAGAAGTACATTGAAGGGCTTTTGGTATGTCCAGTCAAGCTTTCCGTCTTTCAATTTGAGGTTCCAACCTACCTTTTTCACTGCTTTTCGTTTTTCTTCCAAAATATCACTCTCTATCATTTTTTTCGCTTCATAAGCGGTATCGAAGAAATCATTAGCAAGTTCCAACCAATGACGTTGGTTGTGTAAGCCATTATTTATCTGTTCTTGTATGACCGCTTGTTTCGCAGAAATATCGTTCTTTTTTTGTTGAAATTCATTGGCTGTCATTTCTTCCCGCGCTCTCATTTTGAAGTATCCATCCAACTCATCTTGTAGCTTTTGGTGCTCTTTTTCTCTGTTTTCCACGATCATACACCTGTCCGCTGCTTCCTTTTTATACTTCGCATACAGGAGTTCTTTTCCCAACTCCCACGACTCTTCGTCAATCTCTACTTTCAGTATCTTCTCTTTAATCATTCCTTCCAGTTTTTTAAGAGTGATTCCCTGCTCCTTGCACGTACTACAGCGCTTACTGGATCGCGCATAGGTATATTCAGCTTGCCTATCGGTACCTTTGTAGTACTTATGCTTCGTCTCATAAATAATAGATGCTCCACAACCACACCCGCACTTAATCAGTCCGGCATACGCCCACTCATTTCGTATCTTCTTGGGTTTCGACCTATCATGCAACGCGTCTTGTACTTGTTCAAATAAAGAATGGGAAATCAATCTCTCATAGTTTCCTTCATGTAGTTCACCTCCATGCTTATACCAGCCTTTATAGGTTTGGTTCATTAGTATTTTTTGCAAATGGGATTTACCTATGGTTTTGCCTTTTTGAGTCGTCAAACCCCACGATTTTATGATCTCTACCATCTGTCCGAGCGAGTAGTTGCCTGTTGCATACTCTTCGAAAACTTTGCGCACGATAGGAGCCTTTTCTGAGTCAAGCGCGATATTCGGATGTCCGTCTATTTTGGTATTAATATATCCGATCGGCGCCCAGCCCGAGTATTCTCCTCGTTCGTATTTCTCTCTGTTCCCTCGGAGTATATTGACACTAAGATCATCTGAATACTTCTTTGCCATCTCTAACTCCAACCCCATATAAAATTTGTCGTCACTGTTATTTCTGTACTGCTTCTGAGGAGTATCTATCTGTACGATTTTTTTGTCATCAATAGCCCAAATAATATCTCCACCATCCTTCGCATTTCTTGATAGTCGGTTGATCTGCCATACGAGTAGTGCATTAGCTTCCCCCAGCTGAACTCTGGACATCATCTGATTAAAAATCCCCCGCCCTGGCTTATGAGCTGATTTGCTCTCTATGAGTGTATCTACTACACGAAGTCCACTTGCTCGTGCGAACTCACTCAATTCCCGTAACTGAGCATCTATGGAAAGAATCTGGCGGTCTTCATCTTCAGAGCTTTTTCGGCAGTAGATAAAATATTTCAATCTGTTTTCCATATATAAAAAATGCCCCCACTAGGTGCACTCAGAACGGTTAAGCTCTGTCCTAATGAGGGCATAAAAAAACTTAACCGAATACCTGAGTGCATACACATTCTAATATAATCCCCGCTTCATTTTCCACACATAATACTTTTTTGGGTCTCTGACTGGTGTTTTTGTATTCTTCTTTTCCTTAATATCGGAAAGAACAGCATGCAAACACCTTTTTGCTTTCTCACATCCTTTTTTATTTACTATTGAGAGGTAGTAGGCGTAGTTGTTTAAATCATCCAGTTTTTTAGCAATCTCTTCCGCCATAGCAGTTTCCTCTGTGTTAGGATTAAATTTGCTCGGATCTAAGGCATATCTCTTCTTAAAAATATCGTTATTAACGTTATTATATTTAATATTATTACTAACGTTATTAACGTAGTTTATATCACTGTTTGATGTGAGTATTTTCGTGAGATTTTCCATACGATATATACGAGAAAATTTTATTCTTAAGCCGATTCATAGCCTCATAATAGTCTCGAGCATTTACAAGCACTTCACCAAAGAAAAACTGATCAGAAAGTCTTTCACATTCTTGTTCACTTGAGAAAATAAAGAAGCATATTTCCGCTTCCCGCTCCATTTGCAGCATGGGATGACCTTTCACTATAAGCATGGCTGCTGATGCCAAGTCCTTAGTCCGATAAGTATTTTCCATATTGATTTTTCCATTTAAATTTCAACAAAGCTTCCAAATAACCCGTCAAGTTCTCTGCAATGTCGTGTACCTCATCATCCGAGAGCGTGCGTCCATATTTGGTTCATAAATATCTCGCACACGTCTTTTTAATTGCGATGTTAGCCATGACTGGTCTTGGGGCATGGAAGTATTTTACGAAGGGTTTATGAGGTTGTAAGTTACTTCTGAAATTTCAAAAGTAACCATTTCATTGGAGGCTTTTTTTGTAGTATCTTTTTACTCGTTTGACTTTCTCTAAAGTTACCATGTCGTCTCGGTTTGAATCGGGATGCTTTTGTATCTCTTCAGAAAGAGTATTCGCGATTTTTTTATAAGACGATCCTTTTTGAATGAGTTTATATATTCTGAAGTATCGGAGAATGTCCCATGGTCGTGTCCATTGCCTGTCTTTAATGATTGCGTCCGGCGAAATGAACTTCACTTTTTCAATTTCCTTTTTGATTGCATTGTCAGTAATCTCATCAACACGAATCCATATTCCTTGCCATGGATCATTGATCCGTATTCGTGATAGATCTATCGAGCTAATAATAGGATCACCGTATAATAGGAACATCTCAATACTATCCTTCTCATTATCACTACAGCCTAATTCGATAAAAATATTTGTCAAATCTTTTCTGTATGCTTCATATTTTTTCACGTCACCTGTCAATTTTTCAAACCATTCATCAATCTTATTTTTTGTTGCTTTTGGAGGAACAGCATGTCTTTTTCTGAACATTTCATCTTTTTTGTGATACTGCAAGTATGCAACGTGTTTGGTAATAGTTCTCAATGCATCAATCGAGGGTTTCAATTTATCATAATGTGTGCTTTTCATATCAATATTAATTTGTGAACAGGAATCAAGTCCATTATATCAGCACGCCAAGTACAATAAAAAATTGAAATAAATAGTCATTTCTATATACGATTTTATATACAAAGCAACAGAAAGTATTAAAATGACATAATAATCGCCCTCTTGTTCTATTGAATCAGAGTAATTTATGGAGAAAGTAATGAATCAATAGGCTATTGTCATTTTTGTTTTATCGCGTCTTTTTTGTAAAAAACTGATATAGTGGTCTTATGAAGCAAAAAATTGCTTACTATACAGGTTGGTTTCTTCTTATTGTATTTGCTTTAGTTATCAGTGATATTCTCACTGATGCTTTTTGGCTCTGGGAGCATAACAACGAAAATTTACTCAAGCTGTATCAATCGATAGGACTTATGGACGGAGAGTATCGGTTAACGAAGTAATAACCAAATGGGCGGGAGAAATGATAAAAATTAACCTGGGAAAGTATTATAAAGGGAATATTTGAGAGATTGATATATGAAGTGCCTTTACTATACGGTGAATGTTTATAAGTGAGGGGTTCCTTTTCCCACGTTCTACTTGCCCAATATAGGTAAAATGAAGACCGGCACGATCAGCTAGTTCTTCCTGTGTAAGTCCTTTCTGTTTGCGTACCTTCCGAACTTTCTCTCCAAATTCTATACGTATATCTCTTGACATGCCACGATGGTAGGATTATGATGACATTAAGTCCAGAGACGATAAGTCTTAATATTGTCTGTATGGAGCCATTGGAAAATGCTCACAGCTCATAAAATAGACAGTTCCAAACTTGTGATCGGTACGATTATAGCTTTACTTCTTATTTGGTTCTGGTTTGATAATTCTCAATTGAACAATATTGAATGGAAGGGGTTCTATTATGAGAACGCTGAGCTATCTATGAATTTCATGGAAGAACAGCAGAGATTTGATTCAGCACCTACTTTTTCTTCTTTACAAAACTGTATGCATTGGGGGAAAGAGTACCTGCAAAATAATCCGCAGGATGGTTTTGAATGCGCATATGGATGCAGAATGGGAGAAAATATGGGTTTAGTTTGCAAGGATAGTACAAAGATGATAACTACTATCTTGTATGAAGGTACTTTTAAATAAAAGAGGGTAGGGCTGTGAAACAACGAATGTATAAGAGTACTTATTTTCCGCAGAATAAAGTATAAAGCTCTCCAGCCCCGTGGTCATACCTCCTTCTGCAAAAAATAATTTATGAATAAATCAAATAGGAAAAAGCCCATCTTAACACAAAAAGAGCTAGAATCTAGAATCTGGTACAGATTCCTTAAAGTTGTGTTTATCGGATTTTATGCATATTTGATAGTCAGCATTCTTTTCTTTACTTACGCATCCAAGCCTACTATCAGCATAAATCAAAAGAAATTAAATGTACTTTGTGATAACGGGAGAAAATATATATTGAATGAGGAACATATTTTTTTATCAGAAGTGAATATGAATGATCTAAACGAAGAAAACGAATACATAAAAAGAATATGTGAATACGGCTCTACAATAAAGTTTTATGAATGGGATAAATATCCTACACCAGAAAACAAAAATTACGATCTAAAGTATGATCAACATCAGGTGGGAAGTTGGTTAACACCAGTGAAAATTCTCATATTGTGTTTCGGGGGAGCTTTCCTTTCATTTGAGTTGATAAAGCGGGCCTTTCTATATATAGTAGTCGGTAAACGAATTATATAACTCTCCTAGTATGGATAATACTCAGATATTCAAAAAACTAAACAAGGATAAATTTTACCTACTTCTTTTTTCCTTATTTATTGGAGGTATACTTTATTATATCTTTGTATTTCGTATCCAAGAGATAAAACTGCGCTGCTGGGAAATCACAAAGGAGGTCTCTCTAACCGGCCGCATGTTTCCATCAAATAAAGCATATGACAGATGTATAAAGGACTTGGGTATTGAATGAATGTTAGTAAATGAATTGATATAACAATGAAGAATAGAACGATCTTACTTTTCACTTTGATTCTCATCATGGTCGTCTCTTTCATATATATTCGCAATCAGAATAATCAAATTCCGGAAGAATTCAACAATTCTAATCTATTTGATGTAAACGATGATGAAACTTTTAATGTTGATTTGATAGGATATTTTGATATTGAAGATGAAGATATCTCAACCCTGCCATCTGATTTAAAAACGTATTTAATCAATGAAATACAGTCTGTATACAATCCTGATAACTGTGATAATACAGGTGATAACAATGAGGATGTTTTTGATTTTTTATACAAGAAGTTCGATCTGAATTCAGATGAAGAGACAGAATATATAATCATGCCGATTCAATTGTGCGATTTATATATGAGAGGGGCCTCCGGCAATGGAAAGATTCTTATTGTTCAAAGTAGCAGGGGGAAGTGGAATACGATTGGTTATCTTAATGGTAACGGGTACACAATTACAAAGCGCAAAACCAATAACTATTATGATGTTCTGGTCAACTTCCACAGTTCAGCAAATTCTGGGAGCGAAACCATATATAAATGGACAGATGAGTCCAAAACTGGAATAAAAGCTCAATATGAGCCTGTTATTGCAAAGTGGTATCGATTTAAGAGGTAAACACAGTCCGCGGCGTAAACTTAATCCTGTGATCTCACAGAGGAGGAAGCACTCTCAATAGTCGAGTCACTACCGGAAGTACAAAAGTATAAAGAAAGACTATCAGGGAAGAGTTTAGGTATGTGGACTGTACTGGCAGATGACAAAAAGAACTGGAGTATCCCCAAGTCTATGAAAATATACAAGATACCCCAGAGATTGGACACACGGCAACCATTCAACCTGTATACAGTTGACGCACGTACAAGTGAGATAAAATGTTCATTTTCTATATATAACAAAAAAGGTGAATTGATTATAGTGAGTAAAGATAGCGGATATCCTTGTGAGTGAAAGCGAGATAAATCAATTGCGTAATCATCAATGGAAAAAAAAGATAATTCAGTAAAAAAATTTATCATTACGGTTGGTGTTATTACATTTTTGGGATGGGCTCTTTTTGGTTTTACTGGCATGATACAATTCGCCTGTGCAAGTGCTGGATCAATACTGCTTTACATAATAATTGAAAATCAAATCGACCTTTGAGTCAACGTACCAAATATAAATGAAACAGCGCGCGTGTATGAGTACATATTCTCTAGAGCATATAACGGAAGCTCAAAAAGTCTTGAGGTCATACCTCCTTCTGCACAAATAAATTACAATGTGGCTTCCGGTGCAAGATTTATTTTAAAAATGCTCAATAAAAAAATAAAAAGGATTAATAATCAGTAACCCATTTCGATTAAAATCCTTATAATTGAAAGTCCAATTCCCCAAATAAATCCAATAATAATAGCTGCAATTGCCCAACCTTTGCCCTTTTCTTGAGTATATTTAATTTGCGTTAGTGCAATTATTCCGAATATCATTCCAATAATTCCCGCAAGTCCAATACCAAAAATTGAAATTATAGATATCATAAAACCTGTGATAGCATTTTTATTATTTTTTTGAGAGGACTTTTTTATGTCTTTTTCCATAGTATTTTAGTTATTAATTAGACAATTCTAAGGATAAAAACACAGAAGCAATACCTAATGCCATTCCTGTTCCAGCAAACTGATTTTTTTGATAAATCTCTAATCGTCCTTACTCGCATAGCCTGCAAGCACTGCGCCGACTAATCCAATAATCCAAGCAGTTAGATAAGTTAGAGGAAAAACACCTTCTTTGACCCAATAGATGAAAGGGAAAATAACAGCAAGGGGAGGAATCATAAAAGAGACAACGATACCGGTCAATCCCCACCATTGAGCAAAGGCAATAATCTCGACAATATACATATAAACCCCCACCAAACCGAACAGTGCAATGCCAATCGTTTTGATTATTTTCATATAAGAAATTTATAGCTTACTATTTATTCTAAGCTTTCATTTCAACAAAATCAACTATATGTTAAGGACGGGTACATAGGTGACAAACTTTTAATACGTTGATCATAATACTCTACAGGAGAAAGATAATCTAGTGTTTGGTGTGGTCTATCG
>PFOB01000052.1 GCA_002792315.1 Candidatus Roizmanbacteria bacterium CG_4_10_14_0_2_um_filter_39_13
GGTTAAAAAATGCAATTTTTTCACAAAAGACCTAGCATGAAAAGTCATAGAAAGAAAAAGGCAATTAAAATCGTTTATGAATACGTCCCTGATGAATATTCGGAAGCTAGATTGGAAGATATCTATTTTATGCTGTTTGATGAAATTCAAAATTTAATAGTAAATGAAAATGAACAGTCGGGAAGAAGAAATTCGAACAAATCTTATATTTGAAGATTGTATTCGCCAAATAAAACAAACATATCACGCCGAATATGATCCAAATACCCTTGATTTTGATGCCTTTGATCAATTACTAGCTTGTGAGGCTTTAGCCGAGTCATCTCCAATCATAGCAAATATCAATGTCCAAACACAAGAAAATGAAAATGTTAATGTTAGTGGGAGTGTTAATGGTACTCGTAAACACAGTGTCTACTTTGAGTTAACGCAACGTAAAAAAGATATTATCTCAAAGTTATCTGCATGTGATTATAAAACTTCACCAATCGAAGTCGCTCAATATTTAGAGCTTTTCTTTGGAGAATGGATCAGTAAAGACGGTCATTGGCTATATATAGCTCAGAAATGGAACCCAAGGGCAATACTCAGAACAATTAAAGCGCTAGTTAGACGTCAAGTAAATGGTCAAGAAACGATCAAAAACCCGTCAGCATATTTCACTCATTTAATCAACTATCGTAAAAAAAGAAGAGACACCAAGAAAATAATGTAAATTTATAGAATTTGTAATTTCAATATACCATTGACAATATCATATAAAGTACTATAAAGTAATATTATGGAAGAATATTTTTCCCCCACACAAATATCCAAATTGTTTAGTGTTTCCCCTATTACCGTAAGGCGGTGGATAAAACGAGGAGATTTAAAGGCATTTAAATTATCAAAAGATATAAGAGTTAGGAAAAAAGACCTAAATAATTTTCTTGAACAAAGGAGGGTAAAAAAATGAAAATCTCTGCCCTCTATGCTCGAGTCTCTACTTCTGGTCAAGAGAAGGAACAAACTATAAACTCTCAGATAGCTGAAATAGTTTCAAAAGCTCAAGGAGACGGTAGCACTATTGATGAGACCCTGCAGTACGTTGATGATGGGTGGAGCGGTGAGCTACTCGCCCGCCCTGCTCTGGATGACCTTCGAGATGCAGTAAAGAGCAAAACCTTTGATACCTTGTATCTGTATGATCTCGGAAGATTGTCTCGTAACTTTCTCAATCAACTCATATTGAAAAAGGAGCTGACCGAAGCTGGTATCAAAATCGTATCTCTCCACGATATAAATGGTGAAAATCCAGAGTCGCTTCTTGCACAAAATGTCATGGGATTATTCCATGATTATGAGCGTATCAAAATTGCTGAAAGGTTTCGGCGAGGGAAATTGTACAAAGCAAAAAGCGGTATTTTGTTTGGATGGCAAGCCCCATATGGATACAGCTATGTGAAAGGTAAAGAAAAAGGAATGGGATGTTTTAAAGTGGTTCCTCATGAAGCAGATATAATCAAAATGATCTTTCAATGGATCGGATTGGAAGGATTGACTATCCGACAAGTAATAAAAAGGCTGTACGAACAAAAGCTGTACCCTCGAAAGAGTAAGAACAAATATTGGTCTACCTCTACCCTATCCAAACGATTGAGAGATGAGACTTATATCGGCATCACCCATTACAACAAATCAAAGTCCATCATTCCTGAGAATCCCACTAAGAACGAAAAGTACAAGAAGATCAAGAAAAGCAGTCGGAACAATAATCCTAAGGATCAATGGTTTGCTATTGAAGTAGAACCTATCCTTGAAAAGGAGCTCTTTACTGCCGTACAAAAGCAACTCGTACTCAATGACTCATTTGCAATGCGAAACAGAAAGAATGACTATCTCCTATCGGGGCTTGCTTATTGCTCTTGTGGTCAAAGGAGATCAGGTGAAGGAAACAGTAAAACACATAATTTGTACTACAGATGCACTGATAGGGTACTTCGCTACCCCTTGCCAAAAGAGTGCCATAATAAGGGCGTGAACGCTACTGTGCTCGATGATAAAGTATGGTCTACTATCGTGAAGCTTCTTTCAAATAAGAATCTCATCAAGAAACACTTTGGAATCTGGAAAGCAAAACAAAAACAACCTACATCAAATATAGACTTTCTGAAAACTGAGCTAGACAAAGAGCTAGATGCCTTTGAAACTCAAGAAAAACGATACTTAGAAGCCTATGGAGAGGGTGCTATATCGCTTTCACAGTACAAAGAGCAGGTACAAGCGATCCAAGACAAAAAGACTATTATTCTGACGAAATTACAGCGTGTATCAACCGATTCCCTTACCCCATCAGCTCCTATAATACTCCCCGATCTTGATGTGTATTGCGAGAAAATGAAGATAGTACTAACGAATCGAGACTTCGAAAAGAAGCTACCTATCGTGCGGAAAGTCATTCAAAAGGTCACAACAGATGGTACAATTGCAACCATACAGGGACATATTCCTTTACAAATTCCTGTCGAAAACACACAAGAAAATGTCAAGTTCAAATCTGAGTATCGGTATAGTCGGTCTTCCAAACGTTGGCAAGTCTACCCTTTTCAACGCCCTTCTCAAAAAAACCGTGGCAGATGCCGCAAACTATCCCTTTTGTACGATCGAACCCAATGTTGGCGTCGTCGAAGTACCAGACGAACGACTTCCCGTGCTTGCAAAAGTTGTGAATACTCAAAAAATTGTCCCAGCAGTTGTTGAGTTTTATGACATTGCGGGACTCGTGAAAGGCGCAGCAGATGGTGAGGGCTTGGGAAACAAATTCCTCTCGCATATCCGGGAAGTTGCCGCTATCGCGCACGTCGTGCGACTGTTTGAAGATGGTGATGTCATTCACGTACAAGACACCGTAGATGCACTTCGAGATATTCAAACAATTGAAACCGAGCTCATTTTTGCAGATCTTGCAACTCTATTCAAGCAGAAAGAGCCAAAAGGAAAATTCTCCAAAGAGGAAGGCATTCGATTTGATGCAATCGTCAAACTCAAAAACCATTTGAACGAAGGGAACTCTGCAAGAACATTGCGCCTTACTGACGACGAGGCAATCCAAGCGAAAGATTTGCATCTTTTGACCATGAAGCCGGAAATATTTGTATTCAACGTGTCTGAAGAGCAACTATCCAAACAGGATGAACTCAGAGCAAAAATCGATACAATTTTGAAAGAGCTTACTCACTTTAACGAGAAGCCATCGATGCTTTTTCTCAATGCCAAACTCGAAAATGATGTTCTTGCGTTTGAAGAATCAGATCAAAAAGAGTACCTGAATCAATACCACCTCGGAGAGACCGGCCTCAATCGCTTGATCAAAACCGCCTATGAAACGCTTGGTCTCATGTCATTTCTCACGGGAGGCGAGCTTGAAGCGCGTGCTTGGACTATTCCAATTAATACCTTTGCACACCAAGCCGCCGGCACGATTCACACCGATTTTGAGAAGAAATTTATCAAAGCTGACATTGTGCAATTTGAAGATTTTATCGCACTTGGTGGATGGTCTAAGGCTCGAGAACAAGGCAAAGTCCAGATTGTCGGACGAGATTATGTGATGAAAGAAGGAGATGTAGTCGAATTCAAAATAGGTCAATAATAATTAATTCGACGAAATCCTTCCGTAGTTTTAACGAAGGAAGATGTTGTGGAGTTTAAGATTGGGGGATAATGCAGACGCGCTTCGTCCATTCACATAATCGAAACGGAGATTTGTTTTTGTGATAAATCTACAAAAACATCGGTGTTTTTCCATAATTCTTCCTCATCATCAAGCTTCGATCGATGATCATAAATCTTGACGCCAAGTGACTTAAAATCAGCAGCTGTATACTGTCGCCGACGTGACGCAGCCGCTTTATCTTCCGCTGATTTGGAGAAAACATTTCCGCCAAAAATATAAACCTCTGTTTGTTTTGGGTCCATCTGTCGGATGGTTTCCAAAAATTCCTGATATCTTTGGTAGTGTGCAAGATTTTCCTTTTCGATCCATTCTGTAGGTAGTGGATTTGCTTTTCTTCGAAAAGGCCACCATCTCGTATGAGATGGCTTTATTTCCGATTGTTTTTTAAGTTCTTCCATTTCAACAGAATTGATTTGTGAAAAAAAATGTGCAGAGCGACCAACTCCTTGAGAAGCATCATACGCAAAATAAATCGCACATGTCTGTGCATTTGTTTCCATAAGCATATCTGGGCTTGATACTGCTTCTGAGAATATATTAATAACTGGAGTTTTGATAATAGTTCCTTCTCTCTCTGGCTGAAACCTTCTCAAAACCTCAAATTCAGAAGGATTTACCATTTGAACCGAAAATGTTGGTTGAGGAACTTCAGGCGTGTGTAAGATCTTTCCATCCATACTCATATCAAAATTTGAATTTGATATAAAGTATAATTGATATATGATCAAACGACCTCCCCTTCTCACTCTCACTATTCCAACATACAACGAAGAAAAAAACATCCGCCTCCCTCTGGACAGTGCTTATGATCTGGTGGATGAGGTGCTTATTGTGGACGGTGGATCAACAGATAAAACAGTTGAGATTGCAAAGTCATATGGACCAAAAGTCAGCATTCTTTCAGTGGACAATCCTCCTAATTTTCTTTTGAATAAACAGCGTGCAATTGATAATGCCAAAGGAGATTGGATTCTTCAACTTGATGCAGATGAACGTCTGAGTCCTGAATTGAGGTTAGAGATTAGATATTTGAAATCTAGTCTCCAACATCAAACTTCAAATATCTCCGGCTACTGGATTCCCCGAAAAAACTGGTTCTTGGGAAGATATTTAATGAAGGGGGGCGTCTATCCGGACGCAGTGCTTCGACTCTATCAACGTGAGAAAGCACACTTTGCACTTAAAAATGTCCATGAACATGCCATAGTTGATGGGGAAACCAAATGGACTGAGCATGCGATAGAACACATGGCAGATCCCACATTTGAGCGATATATTGAGCGCTGGCATCGATACAACACCTTTGATGCAAATCAGCTTATTCAGCAAGGAGTTCGTCCGTGTGCTCCCTGTTACTTGATTGGAAAACCCATCGTGACGTTTCTCTCAATATATATACGCCACAAAGGTTTTATGGACGGCTGGCCAGGGTTTGTGTGGGCGCTCTTCTCCTCTATTCGCTATGGGGAAATATATTTCAAAGCTACGAATCAATAAGGTATAATACTTTCATGATCGTCCCTATCGTCAAAGTCCCCAATCCAGTCCTTTATCAAACGGCAAAGAAAGTAGTGAAGTTTGATGCAAAACTTAAACGACTCATTTGCGATATGGGTGATACGCTCAAGGCAGCAAGAAACCCTGAAGGGGTTGGTCTTGCGGCGCCTCAAGTCGGTATTGGCCTTCGCCTCTATGTGACAAAGCCGACGAAGCAGTCAAAAGTACGTGCATATATAAACCCAGAAATCATTAAGACAGAAGATCTCAAAACACCTGAAGGTGAAAAAAAGGACTCCTCGACTTTAGAAGGCTGTCTTTCCGTCGATCGCATTTGGTCTCAAATATCTCGACCGCTCAAAGTCCAAATGAAATATATTGATGAAGACGGCAAGAAGCATACGGAATGGTTTGAGGGTTCTAAAGCAACAATCATGCAGCATGAGATCGATCATCTGAATGGTACGCTCTTTACAAATCGTGCGCTTGAACAAAATAGTCTCGTATACGAAGAAAAAAATGGAAAACTTGAGGAAGTAAAAATTTAGCGCATTTCTGCCTGTTTTGCCGCAATTCCTGCGGTGATGTTTGAAGGGACATTTGCAATCGTAAGAAATGGCTTCTTTCCATCTACCATATCCTTTTTGATTCTCTTCAAACACTTGTTGCAAAGCTTCACTCGTTTAAACGAACCTTTTTCCATTATGGTGACTGGCTGAAGATTTGGCTTAAAAAGTCGTTGGGTCTTTGGGGCACGTTTTTTCCATCGACCTCCCGCAACACCACGATGGTGAGTATGAGATCGACCGTACATTACGCCTTTTCCACAATGAAAACAATTCATAGTCAAATCAGTTCAGATTTGTAATTATCGAAACTTTATAATATCATAAGAGCTTGTGTAATGCAACGAGTGGCAACTTATTCATCAATTTCTCAAAATGATTTTTACGTTATTCAGCAATCCAATATTATTCCTTCTTCTTGCTTTATCAATCGTGGTGGCAATCACCGTCCATGAGTTTGCTCATGCAAAAATGGCTGATCATTTGGGAGACCCAACCGCCAGTCTTCAAGGGCGAGTTACCCTGAATCCGATGGCACACCTTGATTTGTATGGGACAATATTCTTACTTTTTGTCGGATTTGGCTGGGGAAAGCCCGTTCAGTTTGATCCATTCAACCTAGACAATCCAAGGCGCGATGCGGCACTTATCTCTTTTGCCGGTCCTGCCTCGAATTTTATCATCGCAATAATATGCGCCTTACTTGCACAGTTGTTCATATTTTTAGGTATTCCCGCTCTAACCACTATCGGTCTTTTGATTCTTTCTCCACTGATCATGATGAACGTCATGCTTGGTACGTTTAATTTACTCCCCATTCATCCACTTGATGGATTTAAAATCGTCGGCGGCATCCTCAGTGAAGATCATGCGCGAGAATGGTATCAACTCCAAAGGTATGGCATGTTATTTCTCCTCATGCTTATCATTCCGTTTGGTGGTCAATCAATGCTCCATATGATCATTGATCCCGTACTTGGATTTTTGTATCAATTTCTTCTTCCGAGTCAATTTTCACCCTTTGTTTAAGGAGCTGGTGTTGGGGTGTAACTACATTTAGCTGATTGTTGTACCCATGAAGTTGCATTTCCCGTTGCGTCTTCTGCGCGTACTTGACAAAATACCGTAGAGTTATTGTCTGGCTTACTACTCAAAGAGATCTCATTTGTGGACATATTTGAAATTGCATTATTGTAATACCACGTAGCCACTTCTTCGGCGTTTGTTGAGGTAAAGCTCTTACTGCTACATTGAAAAACATACTGAGAAAACGCATCTTTGCACTCAGGGCTTTTTGTCGCATATGGTTCCCAAGTCCATTCAGCACAGCTTTTTCCGTGTTGAATTTGGAGATATTTCATCTTGCAACTACTCGACAGTATAGAAACGGGAGTTGGCGTAGGAGTTGGCGTAACATTTGCTCCATCTGTCGTCTCTTGTGCCGATATACATTTGAAGTAGTCTGATGAATTACAGCCGCTTCCCAGATGCGCCTGAATGTCTGTACAACTTGTGTACACGCAGTTATTGGTACTTATCCCCATTGACGCCTCTTTGGTAGCTTCTGGCTCAACAAAATTCTTAATAGAGATACCTTTGACAGCTTCCACCACATCTGACCCATCCTTTGTTTTTGTCGTAAATGTCCAAGGAACTCCTTCGTTGTCATAGATCGTTCCATCGATATTAAGTTGATAATAGTAGGTTGTTGCAGGAGTAAGAAGGGTCAGTGGCACTGAATGTTCTTGTTTTGCTTCAACTTCAGGTCCATAAAAAGTGAGGGTTGTTGGCGATGTACCATATTCCACGACTCCTTGTGTTTTTTTTGAGGTAACCCATGCAATTGATGTTGATGATTTTGTGATTTCAACTGCCACCACATCTTCAGGCATTGCATTTGAAGCTTGAGTTATCAAACCTTTTGTTGCAAGAAATAGAAATAAAATGACCGGAAGTCCAATAAACACGGTCAAAATAAGAAAGACCAGTTTTATTTTCTTTCCATTCAAAATAGCGGGCGTAGATTGAGAAGACATAATGATATGATACCATTTCTTACTCTGGTGAGTAAAGATATTCTGACAAAATTAGACACGAACAGTCATGCGTAAAACTGCACCAAGAAGTAATAGTATGCCGCCCATAAGTGCGTATTGCACCATCATATCGTATGTGCCACTCTCGGGAAGAGATGATGTCGTCTCCTTTGTCGAAGAACTCGTTGAAGTATTCCCTGCACCGATGGTAACGGTATGTACTTCAAGCTTGCTACAGTCAATTATGTTTGATGCGTTGATATCATTTTTTGCAATTTTTGACGTATCTGTTTTTGATAGGTCACAGTCAAAGGTCAGATCAGTTTCCCCTTCTGCAACTCCTTTAAACACAAGTGTCGCGACACTTCCGGTTCCCGTCTTATATTCTCCTTGATTTGCCACTACTCCATAAATATAAAGCCTGCTTGTTTCTGGGGTATTTCCAACAATGGGAAAATAATCAACACCAGTGACCGATTGAAGATCGAGTAAATCATCATCATAGCTCACATAAATATCGGTGCCCGCTATTTGATCGGTGCCCGCATCAATATCAACGGTGACGGTGAATGTCTCATCTACTTCAATAGCAGAGCTTGCAGAATCAAATTCTAGTGAAGCAGCGTGTACAGAAAATCCAGAGACAGCTATAAAGAGAGCTGCTCCGATAACTGCATTATAAATAATTTTTTTCATTCTTAAATCATCATTCATGAATCATGAATGTCAACTCATTTAACCGTAATAAAGACTGATCCAATCTGTGGTGTCAAAACTTGCACGTCTTTATCAACAAATTTTGTTTGCTCATTGTCTTTTGAGGTAAGAATTGTGACGACATTTTCGCCAGCTTTCTTTGGTTTAAGCTTTATGGTCAGCAATGCACTGTCATCAAAGACAGTGGCTTCCTTCATTTGGACGTCTTTTATTCCGGTTACCGAATGGTACATTCCCTTATCAAACTTGAATATCTGAAATCCAGGCATTGCCGATTCTAAGGAAATCACCTCAAATGCCTCGGGGTCGATTCCGATAAGCGCATCATATCCGGTGATATCTTTTCCTCCTGAAAAACCATACATCGTGACCGTCACCGTATCACCAATTGCTGCAGAATCTTTGTCTGAACGTACTTCAACCCAAGGAATTGTACGATCTTTTATCTCTGAAACGAAGAGGTCTATTTCTGCTAAATCCATATTTTCTTCAGGAGTTGCAGGAACAAGCTTCAGTGCTTTTTGCACTTGAACCTTCAAGCCCTGATTTGAAAGTACGATATACCCTCCGAGTGCAATCAGAAGTACGACTACTGTTATAAAGATCATTCGCACATTATGAGCGGCTGGTTTTTTTTCACTGATCATCTGTGCTGAATCTATTGGTCCATATGATTGATTTTGATTTTCCATAGTATCTTAAGTGTAACTGATAAAAAAAACGCTTGCAATGTCTAATATATCACTTTTCATCATATTTAAACTCTAAAGCCTTGAGCATGAGAACCATATCTTGAGCATGCACAATCCCATCAAGATTCAGATCACCACGAGATACTGATGAGCTCGTCGTCGATCCAAAGTTATTTCTGACATATACGGCGTCAACCGAATCAATAATCCCATTTTGAACGGGAATATCTCCTACCAAGAGAATAATCTTGCTCATATCCATGTCCTGCGTACCCGCTTTGAGATCAATTTTTTCTGCTGAACAATCGTATGTTCCTGATACCGACTCTGTTGGGGTTGCCTCGCAGATCTTTTTCATAAGGTGTTTCGGTCCTTTGATATAAATTGCATATTTTGCGCCAAGAGCTACATTTTTCGCTGAAAATGTCCCTGACCACAATCCATCGCCATCTGCTTCAAACGGAATTACTTTCTCTTCACGATACGATTTATCTCCGGCAGCAAGAATAACTCTTGTATTCAATGTCCGATATGCCTCTGCAGGCTGGGTCGTCACTCCTTGAAATCTGACTTTTATTTTAAGCTCAACATCTCCCCGTGCTCCTCCCACAGGTTGGGTCGGAATTTGAGTATTGGCAGGACTCGACGCACCTTCGAGTATTTCAATAGTATGATCTGACATATTATTACAATCAATGATGTTTGTTGCAGATATATCATTTTTTATGACGCTTGATGATCCCGGCTTTGAGGGGTCACAAATAAATGTTAGTTTCGTCGTACCAATTTTTTTGGATAAAAATGTTATTGTCGCCACAGTTCCAGTACCTTTTGTGAATTCTCCTTGATTTGCAACGGTTGCTGCTATATAAAGTTTTCCTTCAAAAGGCGTGTGATTTATTACCGCAAAATGTTCTCCCTTCAATACCGATTTCACCTCAAGAAATTCTTTGTCATATGCAATATACGTGTCGGTACCCATAATTTCTTCCGTACCTGAATTGACAATAACACTTACGTCAAATTCTTTTGGCAAAATAACATTTGAGGAAATGGGAAGCATTTTAAGAGTTGCAGCATTTGAAGGCACGCCTGTAGTTGGTGTTGGCGTTCCTTCTTCAGGTGTAATTGAGTTGTCGGGTGCTGGGGTATACGTGGGAGTTGGATCAAGTGCTTGGCACACGCAGCTTTGATCTGCATCAACAGCACTACACACTGGACCATATCCGCTACTACAGGTATCTGATGAAACAGTCTCCCCCGAACACGCGCAAGTTCCTGGATCAGTTCCTGTTCCAATGACGGTCACTTTTGTCATTACATTTTCAGGAAGTTCAAAGTATGTTGCAGTATCATCATCTGATGAACCAGCCACTCGTGTTTCTGACTCAGTAATAAAGTCTGAAACACCCTCTTTCAAAGCCTTAAACTTTAAATTAAACTGTACAGCATCAAGTTGGCCTTGGTGTGAAACAAGCAGTAAATGAAGCGTCTTAATACTTCCTCCAGAGCTCGGAACTACTTCTTCTATAAGCGGAGAAAGGAAATAATCTTTCGTTACTTGAGAAAAACCTGACTCCTCACCAAATTCAGTAGCATATGAAAAAATGGCACCGTCATATGAAAGGTATAACTCAAGCGCCGAAGCTTCTCTACTCGTAAGGCGCATACTCACCTGAAATTCCTCATCAACGTATACCTCTTCTTTTTCAGGAATGAGAGATGCCTCAATTGGCGGATTGAGACCGGCAAAAAACTTCTGGACAAACGGAGAAATATACCATATGAGACCGATAAAAAGCACTATCCCGACAATACCGAATCCAAGATATTTTTTAGAAATATGAGGAATTTTCGGCATTGAAAAATGGAGGTGACGAATACTTTGTGCTTGAATTGGTGTTTTATCCATCTTGTTGATGAGTTTTAATAAAATTGATCTGCCAAATGACATAATCCAAGATTGACGGCTTTCCATCATCACTTGAATCAAAGTTCGATGTTCTACAGTCACCTATTTTTCCTCCTGGTGGTATTTCAGCTTTCAGCACATATTCATTGTACCAACAGACATAATCATTCACATCTATAATCGCAGTTCGCACCCCATTTTCTTCAACATAATTGCAGTTTGCATTTCCCTTTTCATAATCGGGACAGTTGTTTGGTTCAATGGTTGGAATAAGAGTGTTTGTTGCGGCAGGTGGCATTGGGGTGTTTGTTGCAGCCGGCGGGATTGACGTATTAGTTGGCGGAATGGGCGTATTGGTTGGAGGCACTGGCGTGTTGGTTGCAGTTGGGGGAACAGGTGTATTTGTTGGAGGCACTGGCGTGTTGGTTGGTGGTACTGGGGTATTGGTTGGTGGCACGGGGGTATTGGTGGGTTTTGGGGTAAATGTTGCTGTTGGAGGAACAGGAGTATTTGTTGGAGGCACTGGCGTGTTGGTTGGTGGTACTGGGGTATTG
>PFOB01000037.1 GCA_002792315.1 Candidatus Roizmanbacteria bacterium CG_4_10_14_0_2_um_filter_39_13
GTCCCTCCTATTTTTCTTGATAAACTCTCTGTCGATTTAGGTCCCTGGAGTGGATACCATGTGCTGGCTCAGTACCAAAACAGGACTTTATTACATTTTCTTAAGATGTCATTTTATACGCAACATATATTCCGGCAAGCCCGCCGACAGCATTTCCGATCAAGGATGAATATGAAAACAAAGACGCTCCCAAAAGCACCGGTGCATATCCTCCAATTGAAGATCCAATAAACAACCCCAACATGACAAATGATTTTTGAGACATTTCTTCATAGTACTCTTATTTCATGAAGGGAGCAAATAACGGTCTCAATATAATTTTTACTTTTCAAGATCAAGAACGGTATCAATTCTAATCTGTGAGACAAACTCAGGTACGTGAGAGACGAGAATCATCGCACCTTCGTACTCGTTTAGTGCCTTTGCAATCACCGGGATATGGCGAAAGTTTATATGATTGGTTGGTTCATCAAGAATGAGAAGTCCTGGTTTGAGAAGTACCAAGCGCGCAAATGATACAAGCCCCTTTTGTCCTTCAGAAAGATCTCCAATTTTTGACTGAATCAAATCTGCAGTGATCAAAAATTTCGCAGCTGTCGAGCGAAAGTATACTTCGTTGACATCACTCCCCGATTCGATAAGCGCATTCGTAAGAGATTCAAACACCGTTTCATCAAAGTTGAGAGTAGAAAAATCTTGACGATAATAGCCAACCCTGATCCCCGGATGAATATGACTTCCCGGAGACGTCCCTTTTGCAATCGACTCAATGAGTGATGATTTGCCAATACCATTTGGACCTTTTATTTGCAGATGATTCCTTCGCACCATCAATATTTTTGTCGTTTTTTGTAGTTCCACATGATTTTTCATGATCGAATATGAGGTGATAGTCAAAATATCATCGATGATGTCCTCTTGCGCCTCAATCGTGAATGGTCGTATCGTTCTATCTTCTTTTCGTGTTTCTACTTTCTCTTCTTCCATTTTTTCAATTTTTTCTCGCATTTTTTTTGCAACATTTCGCATTTTTCCTCCTTTTTGAGCAAAGAAATTTGCTTTGTCTTTATTTTCTTGAATTCCTTTTTCCATGCGCGCATTCAGTCTATTTTCTTTTTCAATTCGTGCAGCAATATCCTCAACCACATCATTATAATTTCCTGCATAATATTCAACTTTATGAGTAAAAGTATCAAGATATAAAACTCCGTCTGTTATTGCATTGAGGAAATCTGCATCATGTGAGATGACAATACATGTTTTTTCGTAGCACATCAAAAAATACATCAAGTGCTCGATTCCAGCAGGATCCAGATTATTGGTTGGCTCATCAAGAAGGAGAGTATCTGGATTTTGAATGAGTGCAGAAGCCAAGAGAAGTCGCGCCTGTTGGCCACCTGAAAATGAAGAGATGATTTTTTCTTCTGGCGCAACAAGATTTACGGCATTGAGAACTTGATTCATTCGTCTCTTAAGCTCAAACGATTTGACATCGGCACATCGTTTTTGAAAAAAAGATAAGACTGTGATATCTTTATCTTCCCGAGACATGACTTGAGGCGCTGTCGCAATAGTCATATCCTTGTTTATTGAAATCTGCCCTGAATCTGGTTTGATCACACCAGTTAGGATTTTGAAAAGGGTACTTTTTCCTGCGCCATTTTGTCCCATGAGAGTGATCTTTGCACCAGATCGGACCGAGAAGCTCACTTCATCTAAGATCGGCTTGTTGTGTGCAAATTCAAATGAAACATTATTGAATCTGATTAGGGTTTGGTCCATAAAAAAATCTCCGAGGAGAAGCTCTATTTTACCACTTTTACGAGTAATATGAGACTGATATGACAGTATAAACAATCATTGAGAAAAAATACATACCATTATTCATAATAATATGATATAATTAAGTCTTGTTAAGCGAATAAATCTGCTTAAATCAGTTTTCATATCCGTTTCAATTCTTCAAGAATTCTACGAACTACGAAATCACTGCAATCTTAAGAAAATAAAGAGGGTTATGCACATATTTTATATTTGGGCCCAATTTCTTTAGAAGCGCACCGTACATACATACTTGTTGTAGGGTTGTCATTCACACTTTTGGAATTTGAGCAGATTTATTGGGTTAACTGAGTACTCCCCACTACATACTCATATTAGAAACCTTTTTAGCATTAAAACTATCTTTTTTTTCTTGCAATCTCGATACCAACTCAGGAAAATTGTTCATCAAGTGTTCGACAGTAGCATCTCGTAACTCAAAGGACATGTTGTATCCATATATTCCATCTACAATCCATTGGGCAAAATTTGGATTTTTATACTGAGTACAAAAAATGGCTAATTTATCTACTTCTGCAAAAAAAGGATGCAGCATTTGATCACGAACTGCTTGATTTTGCAGACCAAATGCCAAATCGGTCCCCGGCATTTCATGGACCAAATCTATATACATTGAATGAACAATATCCTCATAACAATCCTCGTCACTTTCAGCATATTTTCTGCGTCGTTCAAACTGTTTACTGAGGTGGGCTTCAGGCTTAAAATCAACCGATCTTCGACGATGGGGAATCTGAGCCAATGCTTCAATAGCGATTTCTGGCAATTCACTCCCATCCGGCAGCTCTCCCAAACTACGCAATTCAGCAATTGACACCGCGCGAGCATATGAAATGACTTGATTCTTAACTTCTTCATTTAATAACAATCTACTATGATCTCTATTTGGCCTTGACCCATACACCTTCCCATTTTTGGTGGGAATCAATTCTGCAACAGACTGGTATCTCGGTCGCATACTTTCAGGATCTGGGGCGCATGCTTGACTTAATTTTTGAAGTGATTCAGGAACAAGTTGCATAGAATCGGCAATACTTCCATCATTCAATCCTCGTCTCAAGGTGATTTTTTCTCTACTGATAAGCATTTCTAAAATAGCTCGCTCACTCTCAGAGAAAAATGTTTCAAATAGTGAAAGATTGCCACTACTATGCGCACTTTTGAGTGATAAGTTCACCAGTCCATCTAGTCCAAATTGTTTGGCGATTGTTTCAAGGGTCTGAGTTCTATCTGCAATACTATCAAAATCAATGTCTCCAACGTACGATACTTTATCCCAAAAATCTTTCAGAGTAAAATATGCATTTTCTCCGGCAGGCTGAACACCTCCTTCTACATAATTTCCCACAGCATGTTCTGTATGTAATTCATCAATGCTCTCGAGAACCGCACCTTCGTACCCCCTTCTGACAAATCCCCAATAATCCTCAATATGATACAGCTCATGACAAATTAACCCTTCTTTTTCAGCACTAAAACCTTTATGCATTACCATTTCAACGACAACATCATTATCTCGTTGAGCTAATTCCTCTTTTTCTGGAAATCGAACAAAGGCACCTGCTCTAAGCTTTCTCCTAAATTCTGAGGCCTCATCATCAACAATATGAACCTGGATATTAAGATTATGGCCTTTTGACTTCCAAACTTCTTTACATCGAGCTATTGCTGCTGAATGTTTCTCAACAAATTCCTGCGTTGCTACAGGATCAGTTTTGGATATTACATACTCACGTGCAGCTGTTTCGTCCAGGCCGCCATGCTCGGGCATCGGATCGCCATCACCTTCCCCTAAATCTAAGATGTTTCCACCAACATCGGGAGCGATCAATCTTTTTCTAAATCCTTCAATTCGTTTTCGATATGAGAGATCGTTTGTCTCTCTCAGTTTTTGAGAAGTCCCAAGGAGTAATCCTAAGTTTATCTCATCACTGAGGAATTCTTCAGAAACACCATGAATCTCAGAAAATACTCGGGCATCTTGAATAACCTCCTCCATATCTGGAACCACATCAGTAAGCTCGAACTTTGCATATAAATCTCTGGCTTTTTGAATAAATCGAGTTTCTTTCAGTGCTTGCTCTGCATGCTGAAGATGTATTTCTTGTGTACTTTCACCCGCTATCATGCCAGGACTTCCTTCTCCTGAATCTGTCATTCCTTCATTTTACTAAAGAAGTTCTTGAAACACTGAGCAATGAAGGTAATACAAAATGAGAATAGTAAACAGAATTGAAAAAAGGTTTAAAAATGATTAATAGGGTAATGTGCAGAGAGGGTGGGCAGTATTGGAACTTTATTATTTCACGCTATAACATGAATACAATATTCCTGTACACTCTTTTTGAATTTCATTTTTTACTCCAAAACATTCACATGAATATCCAGACATTATTGTGCCGTCAGAATATGATACCTTCTGAATTGTATTGTAGGATTTTGGCTTGATGAAATAATAAAGAAAAACCCCAGTGATTAAAAGTAAAAATACTATCAGTAATACTTTCATATTTTTTAAATTTAACATTAATTTGCGGAGAGGGCGAGATTCGAACTCGCGGTCCCTTGCGGGAAATCGGTTTTAAAGACCAACTCACTTAGAAAATATGCAGTTTACCAGTTTTAGCTCTGAGGGATGAACCGCCTCCTGTTAGTTTTTTACAATACGACCCATGCTTCTTTCGTACACAATTATAAGGACCAATACTTTCTAGAATATATTCCACAGATAATTTTCCCAGTATATGCTAAAATCAGAACGTTGTGTTATCAGATTGCAAAAAAACGTAAACGGTAATTATACTCATGTCACCTAATGTTGAGTTACCCAAAAATCTCAAACTCCAATTGGATGAGTTTATTAATCTCCAACTTGAACGATGCCTCAAACATTATTGTGATCCAAAACTTCGAAATACGATGAAGGAGAATTTTGTTTGGTTGAATCAATTTTCGACACTCCACTTTCAAACCAGAATTCAACGGGCAAAGGAGCTAAGTTCTCCCGAAGTCACACAAGCAAAAAATCTCGCCAAAGAGTATATCGGTATTCACAACCATGACTTTTTTGTGACTTGTGTTGATGGGAGAAATATGCCAACGATCATGTTTTCAAAGCCGCCACAAGTCGGAGGAACACTCCGAACTCCTGCTGGAGTAGTCAATGGATTTATGGAAGGTCAAGATGACACTTCAGTATATATCGATTATGAATCGTACGTTGTGAAACAAATTATGACGCTGCTTTTGGAAAAAGCAGGAGATACGATTTACTATGGACTGGATTCTCATTTGGGTTGTGCTGCACGGACACTCATTCACTCAACAGAAGGTGGCAAGCAGGTCGACGGAGGAGTGAGAACAGACATAATAAACAAACTCATGACTGCAAAAGGAATTTTACAACTCAGAAAAGATCTTTATGACCAGGGAGAGAAGGTTGCTGAGATTATTCCTATATTTTTTTCTTTCGACCCCTTAAAAGGGGGAGTTATTAATGGCTTGGAGACTCGCGTTAACGATAAAGACGTCGCCAATTTTGGATTTACCGAAGATATATTAAATAAACTTGCTTCTGAAAATAAAATTGTTCGAACTTTTGATTTACTCAAAGATGATAAAACTATCGAACTTTTAAGTGCCGCAATCAGACCGGGAACAGCTGATTTTCGTAATAATTATCCACGATCGTTATTAAAAAACTGGCTAGCAACTACCAAACTATACAACCAAGGTGATGGAAAAGTCTTTCATATCATTCTGGATAGACTGAGAAATGTTTATTCTCAAAATACTATTGCCGATTTAACTTTAAGACAAAAGGCAAAATTTCTTTTAAAAAATTTAGTAACCCGTTTCTCAATTGCCGGATCAGAAGATGCGTGGCCTTACGCAAACCATCAAGAAGAGTTGATTGTCATTACAGATGGAGGATATGCTCCATTTCCAGCACTTGACGCATTTGCTGTCTTTCCAAGAGATCCTTTTTTATTGACCAATACCAAGTTGACAATAGACCTCATCAGAAACTTCAGAAAATCAGGAAAACTGAAAGATCCGATTAAGACTAGTACATTTACACAGGATGACTTCTTTTCTTCACCAGTTTTTATATCAAATAAAAGTATCTTGAGAAATTTTCAGGAAAAAAGTTGGAGCGCTATTCAAAGACTTGGGATAGATGCAAAATGTTCTCATATCAAATGGGACGATCCAAAAATGCTCGAGTGGAGAAAATCCGATCTTCAAAAGTATCTGTATAATGCGGTCAAAGAAAAAAATGTCGAGATTGATTTTGGTGATGCGATTCGTTTTATTGATGGGATGTACGAACTGTTTGATCGGATGCGTCAGATGATGAAGGATAAAAATTTTCGGCAGATGATTCTTCATGGGAATATCGTCGTTTTCAATACCTTAGTTGATCACAATCGAACGCCACGTTATATAGTGCAGTTTGTGGTTTGATGGATCGGTCCAAACTCTCATTTAACGCGACAGCAGCGTTGAAACCGCTTTGCAGTTTCTTACGCTGCGGAGAGGGCGAGATTCGAACTCGCGGTCCCTTGCGGGACATTGGTTTTCAAGACCAACGCACTAGGCCACTATGCGACCTCTCCAATTGAATCAATTTATGAGGCCTGGAGGGGAATCGAACCCCTGTATAAGGGTTTTGCAGACCCTTGCCTTACCTCTTGGCTACCAGGCCAAATCAATCAATTATTGTCCCCTATTGTACCTTATTTACCCCTATCTGCCAATCTTTGTTTTATAATGAATGTATGCAATCAGTCACAACTTCTGCTCCGGGGAAACTCATGTTTTTTGGAGACCATGCCGTGGTATATAATCATCCGTGCATCGTCACTGCCGTCGATCATCGCATGAAAGTGCAGCTCTTTTTGACAGACGATTCGCAACTTACTCTCAATGCACCTGATGTTGAGATCATGCGATATCAAAAATCGATCGACCAACTTGGACAAGGAGATATGCCAAAGGGCGCCCAGTTTGTCGAAGTTGCAGTCCGAAATTTTTCAGCGAAATTTAACACTTCTCAAGGGGTGAATATTACCTCAACTTCAGAGTTCTCATCAGAATTTGGCTTTGGTTCGTCTTCTGCGGTCACCGTCGCAACGATACGGGCTTTATCTGAAATATTTGAAAGACCAATGACTGAAAAGGAACTCTTTGATCTTTCATATAAAACTGTCTTGGATATACAAAAAAAAGGCTCTGGGTTTGATGTTGCTGCAGCAGTATATGGTGGTACGCTTTATTTTTTGACTGCAGGAGAAATTATTGAGAAGCTTGCGGTGGAAAATCTTCCGCTTATTGTTGGATATACGGGAGTAAAGGCTGATACTACCACTCTCATCACTCAAGTACAAAAAACTGCAGATGAGTATCCGATCGTTGTTGAAGGGGTATTTGGTCTCATTGAAGAATTGGTGAATGAAGCAAAAGCTGCAATTGGTTCGCAGGATTTTGAGAAACTGGGAAAACTTATGAACATGAATCAAGGACTTCTTGAAACGCTTGGTGTCAGCACAGAAAAACTATCACAACTGAATTATTCAGCATTAAACGCTGGTGCTTATGGAGCAAAATTATCCGGTGCGGGCGGTGGTGATTGTATGATCGCATGTTCCCCAGATGATCAACGAGCCAAAGTGATTGATGCAATCGTGCAAGTAGGCGGAACAAATATTGAAGTTTCAACGAATGCACCCGGAGTTCGTGTAGAATAACACTTATGAAAGCCACTGCAATTGCACATCCCAATGTCGCGCTCATCAAATACTGGGGACGAAAAGACGAAATGCTTCGACTTCCGACCAATGGAAGCATCTCAATCAACTTGAGTGAAATGACTACGACCACGACGGTAGAGTTTTCAGATACATTTACAACTGATGCAATAACAATTAATGATGAGGTGATAACAAATGAATCAGATCGAGCAATAAAACACCTTGATCGCATTCGCATACTTGCACAATCTGAGCTCAAAGCAAAGGTCGTCTCAAAAAATAATTTTCCATCAAGCACTGGACTTTCTTCGTCATCGTCTGGTTTTGCAGCGCTCACCATTGCAGGAACACAAGCACTCGGACTTGAGCTCTCTGAAAAAGAACTTTCAATCCTTGCACGTCTTGGGTCTGGATCCGCGTGTCGATCAATTCCTGACGGATGGGTCGAATGGAAAGATGCAGAGACAAGTGAGGAATCGTACGCCTCAACAATTTTCCCATCCGACCATTGGAATCTCGTCGATGTCGTAGCTGTGGTAAGTACTGAAAAAAAAGATGTGCCAACGTCAATGGGACAAAAGCTTGCGCAAACCAGTCCATTTTTTGAAGCACGACAAAAATCGATGCAAAGTAAAATTTCAGAGTTGAAGAAATATATTTCGAATCGACGATTCAAATCATTTGGAGAAATAATTGAAGCCGAGGCTTTGAATATGCATGCCGTTATGATTACCTCTTCTCCATCTCTCATTTATTGGTCGACTGGTACATTACAACTTATGAAGCAAGTACAAAAATGGCGAACAGAAGGGCTTTCTGCATATTTCACCATTAATACCGGACAAGATACACATATCCTTGTTCAAGAAGAAAATGCTCATACCCTTATCGAAAAACTGAATAAAGTTTCTTATGTTAAAAAAGTCATCAAAAACTCTATTTCTCAAGGCGTTCACCTCAGTCAAACTCACCTTTTCTAAACCTACTTGACAAACATAATCCATCTCGCGTATTCTGATAGTAATCGTTATTATTTAAACTATTTTCATGGCAAAAAAGAAAGACTACAAACCTCATGACAGTGTCATTATTCAAGCTGGAATCCTTTTTGTGATCGTTTCAGCTATCGCAATCACCGCATATGTCTTTGCTAACTTCTACCCAGTAGCACAGGTTGGCGCAGGATACTAAGGTGAAAAAAACAGCTACGATTTTTGAGACATCTACAGGCGGACTCGTCTATAAAAAAGTGGACGGACTTTTTTTATGGCTTTTGGTGAAACATAAAGGTGCTGGTCATTGGGGTTTCCCCAAAGGTCATATAGGAGATTCGATCAAAGATGAACGAATGGAAGATGCTGCGCTTCGAGAAGTGAGAGAAGAAGGTGGAATAACTGCAAAAATAACTCATAATGAGCCATCAGTTGCTCAATATTTCTATAGACGAGGACCAGTTCTTCACAACAAAAAGGTACATTACTTTCTCATGGAATATATATCTGGAAATGTAGAAGATCATGATGACGAAGTCACTGATGCAAAATTTGTTGATGAAGAAGAATTATCAAAACCATCACGTTTGATACAGATATAAAAGCATATGAAGAATTGAAGAAATATCTTTCTCTATGAGCGGTGGAAGGGATTCGAACCCTCGACCTCTTCCTTGGCAAGGAAGCGTTCTACCAACTGAACTACCACCGCAATTTCTGTGCTTTATGGTGAAACGTAATAATCCAAAGGATTAAACGTTTCAACAGCGTTTAAATCGCCAAGCGGCGATTTATTATGCTGTGCCGAGAGTCAGAGTCGAACTGACATTTGAGGTTTTTCAGACCACCGCCTTGACCACCTTGGCTATCTCGGCTACACATTCTGTGCGTCTGGATGGAATCGAACCATCGGCATCCATTTTATAAGAATGGCGCTCTACCGCTGAGCTACAGACGCTTATTGTACCGCAAATTATATTATAAAACCAGCACGAATGATAGTAAAAATAAGACCACCATATATACGACAGATAGAGAAGTACTGTTTTTGAAGTTTTGACAACAAAAGTTTATTTCATCATTTCTGTATTTTGATCATCCATCATGTTGTCCTCGTAATTTTCCTTCAGCACGTCGTTATCAGTCTTTTCAGATTGGTCTAATCTATCAATTTCCTGTGCTGATTTCACCTGCATAAATCCTTCAGAAATCATTTTGTTGAGATACATTGTTTGGCGGTACAAATAATATTCACCAGCTGCAAGAAGAGAAAATCCAACAATCACTAAAACTGCTATAAACACAATATGATGGCGAATGTACTGTGCGAGTTGTTTATCCATTATTTCTCAATCACCTCCTTTCAAAAGATGCATATTTACTATTACTGTATCAGAAAATATAAATAAAGATCAATACAATGAATAAATATATCAAGATACCCTCTCTGAATTGTTTTTTTAAGAATTGACCAATAAATAATAGGGACAGATAACAACATACATTGCATCAATAGTAAGGCCTGAGCTGGATTAAATGTGTCTGCAAACCACCCAAGTACTATTGAAAAAACCGCAAAACCGATGCTTCCGGCAAAAGAATTGAGGGATCCAAGGGTAGCTCTATTTTTATTTGAAAATAGTTTTTGAAGTAACGAACTTTCAGCCACCTCTGTTGTCCCAAAACCAAGTGAGCTTGACGCCATAAGAACCGGTGAAAAGACTGTTGGAAATCCGACGGCAATAATTCCAACAATGCGCATATAGATGTTTGTAAATATGAGCACCTTTATTTCCGAGAATTTTTTGATTATTTTACCACTGAAATAATAGCTCAATGATGCCCCAATATTTGCCATTACATTTGCAATCCCGACAGCCCAAAGTGGCCAAAGGGTACTGATAAACGCTGCACGAAACTGATATCCCGCCTCGCCAACAGCGTACCCTATGATAGACGCAAGATTCAGCTTTCGAAGAATGGGATTTGAGAAAATCTGAGATATCGATTCAGCAAGATGACGGTATATATTTCCGCTTTGAGTGCGCTCAACTTTCGGTTCTGAAATTTGAAAACTGGTAAACAATGCCATAATCTGAGGAATCACCGAAAGCCACATAACAATGACAAAAGAAAAAGATGCAATCACACTTCCCATCAAAGCAGAAATTGCGAGTGCTATTTGAAACAATGAGCTCGTCTTTCCCAGAACCTCATCATATTCTATTTCACTTTTTGATTCAGCTAAACTTTCATGGAGCAAAGCCTCATTGTTGCCGCTATAAAATGATCGAGAAATTCCTTCAAATACAGCACCAATTATCAAAACGGGATATACAGGAATTGCATATAAGCATGCATAAATAACAGCCGATATGGCGCCAAATACTACCGTCTTTTTTCGTCCAACAAAATCCGAAATGATACCGGTTGGCAGTTCAAATATCGCAGAAGATAATTGTGCGATTGCAAAAATACTCATTCCAAGCGCAAAAGAACCAGAAACTTTTGAAAAGTATAAAATGGCAACAGGAGCATACAGTTTAAAATCGGTGAAAAAATTAAACCAAGCAAGAATACGAATATTCTTATGATAATTCTTATTCATAGTCCAATACGAAATGAGAGCTTTTTGAATTCACCTTGCGTTATTTGTGGACCTAGCCAGAATCGAACTGGCGACTGTGCAATGCGAATGCACCGGTATACCACTTACCTATAGGCCCAACTTTTGTGTCCCCGGGCAGATTCGAACTGCCATCATAGGCTCCGGAAGCCCACATTCTATCCATTGAACTACGGGGACATCGAGAGCACGAG
>PFOB01000023.1 GCA_002792315.1 Candidatus Roizmanbacteria bacterium CG_4_10_14_0_2_um_filter_39_13
CCGGAGCTGCCGCTACCGCAGCCGTTCTGGGAAGTGATTTTATTAAAGTCAATCCTCCAAGTCAAGATGGTAAAAGTGATGCTTCACTTCTTCAGGAAGCAACTCAAGCTGCGGGAAGAAGCGGAGTCGTGTGTGCAGGTGGTTCATCTGCAACTGCAGAAACATTTTTGCAAGGATTGTATGATCAGATTCACATCGGTGGAACAATCGGCAATGCAACGGGCCGCAATATTCATCAGAAACCACTGGACGAAGCAATTCGATTCACGAATGCAACCTATGCAATAACGGTTGAAAATAAGACTGTTGAAGAAGCCATAAAAATTTACGAAGGAAAATAATCAATTTCATTATCATTTTCTTTTACACAACATGTCAAAAATCAAAGTAGGTTTGAACGGATTTGGTCGCATCGGAAGAGCCGTAACCCGCATTGCTGAAGGAAACGAATTGTTTGAAATAGTACATATTAACACCCGAAAAACTCCCAATAAAACTCTTGCCTATCTCTTGAAATATGACTCAGTTTACCGAACATTCGATAAAGAAGTGAAAGCTATTGAAGATGGCATTGAAATAAGTGGTCGAACTATTACTACGAGTATCTGCGCTGATCCTGCTCAGATCCCCTGGGGAGATGCAGAAGTACAGGTAGTTATCGATGCCACGGGCGCCTTTGTGACAAAATCTGATTTATCTCAGCATCTGCGAAATACCGTCAAAAAGGTTGTCTTGACTGCGCCAGCAAAAGACAAAGAGACATTTCATGTCGTTCTTGGTGTTAATGAACTTGATCAGAACGAACAGGTGATTTCTAATGCATCGTGTACAACAAACTGTGCGGCGCCTCTTTTTAGTGTACTTCACAATAATTTCAAAATTATTCGCGGATATTTGACCACTGCTCATGCATACACCGCAACCCAAAGCTTACTTGATGATGCGGCAAAATCACCAGACCGGGGACGCGCTGCAGCACTTAATATTATTCCTTCCACAACGGGGGCCGCAAAGGCAGTTGGAATAGTAATTCCCGAGCTTAAGGGAAAAATGAATGGCATGTCATTGCGCGTGCCTGTTCCAACCGGTTCATTTGTAGATATCACCGCGGTGGTAGAAAAAGAAACAACACCAGCAGAGATTAATAGTATATTTAAGAAAGAATCAGAAGGTGCTTTAAAAGGAATTCTTGGGTATGTTGAAGATATTATTGTCTCATCAGATATTATTGGATCATCATATTCATCAATTTTTGATCCAAACTATACCGATGTCATCGATGGAACATTTGTAAAAATATATGGATGGTATGACAATGAGTGGGGATATTCGAGTCGGATCGTGGATCTGGTTGAAAAGTTGCAATTAGCCTAAACGTATGTCTGATATCAAATTCATCGATGACGTTGAGATTGAAGGAAAAACTATACTCCTTCGAGCTGATTTCAATGTAAGTATGAATCCAAATTATCTTACAATCGCAGATGACGCAAGAATTCGACAGGTTATCCCAACAATTAATTATTTACTGAAGCGAAATAACAAGTTGATACTCGCGTCACACCTGGGACGGCCAAAAGGCGAGCGTGTTCCCAAATTTTCACTTCAGATTGTGTGCAACCAACTCAAAGAATACCTTCCAGAATACAATATTATTCTCATTGATGATTTTCTGACCGAACCGGAGTCAACTTTCAAAAATCAAAAACCTGATGATATTTTTGTATATGAAAATACGAGATTTTATCCGGGAGAAAAGAAAAATGATCCAGAGTTTGCAAAAAAAATGGCAGTTCATGCTGATATCTTTGTAAATGATGCTTTTGGTGTGTCACATCGAGCTGATGCATCGGTTGTAGGTGTTGCACATATTCTTCCTTCATATGGCGGCCTTCTTTTGAAAAAAGAAACAGAGATGCTTTCAATGGTTTTAAAAAAACCTGAAAAACCCTTTGTTGCCGTAATTGGTGGAGCAAAAATTGAAACAAAAATTAAAGTATTAGATCGAATGATGGAGCTTGCAGACAGTCTGATTATTGGTGGTGCTTTGGCTAACACCTTTTTGTATGCACAAGGAATTGATGTCGGTGCAAGTCTTTTTGAAAAGGATAAGACAGATCTTGCACAAAAATTATTGTTTAAAGCAGCACAAAATAACACCACAGTGATTTTACCATCAGATTGCGTTGTTGGAAACGCGCAAGAACTCGAACATGGTAGCATGGTTTGCAAGGTATCTGAGGTGCCAAAAGATAAACAAATCCTTGATATCGGACCAGAAACAACTGCTCGAATTGGTTCAATCATCGCCAAGGCAAAAACAATTGTATGGAATGGACCAGTCGGATATTTTGAAAATATTCACTATCGACAGGGGACTGATTTTATGTACTATGCGATCACAAACAATGACGATGCAGTATCAATCGTAGGTGGTGGAGATACTTTGGCCGCAATTTCAAAAAAAGAATACCTTGATAAGCTGACCCATATTTCAACTGGCGGAGGGGCCATGCTTGAATACATTGAAAAAGGAACCCTCCCCGGAATCGAAGCCTTAAAAAAATAACGTCTTGGTTTACGTGAAAATATTTACCATTTAATTCTTACTATGGATCGCAACCTTGCACTTGAATTTGTACGCGTTACGGAAGCTGCAGCTATTGAGGCTGCCAAATGGATTGGTAAAGGTGATGGGAAAAAGGCAGACGGCGCCGCAGTTGAAGCAATGCGACAGCGATTTAATACCATTGATTTTCATGGGCGCATTGTCATTGGTGAAGGGAAAAAAGATGAAGCTCCAGAATTGTACGTTGGAGAAGAACTAGGAACAGGCAATGGACCAGAGATGGATATTGCTGTTGACCCACTTGAATGTACCGATAGTGTGGCTTTCGGCAGATACAATGCGACAACTCTAGTAACAACTGGACCAAAAGGAAGTCTTCTGTCAGCGCCTGATACATATATGGATAAAATTGCTGTTGGACCAACTGCTCGAGGCGTCATAGATCTTGATGCGTCAGTCAGGGATAATATCGAAAAAGTCGCCAAAGCACTGGGCAAAAATGTCGGCGAAGTTACCGTATCAATGCTCGATAGACCACGTCATGAAGGCTTAATTCAAGAAGTTCGACAAGCGGGTGCACGAGTCAGACTAATAACTGATGGTGATGTTGCCGTAGCGGTTGCCACGTGTCAAGAAGAAAGTCCAATCGACATGCTTCTTGGATCAGGAGGAAGTGCCGAGGCGGTACTTGCTGCTGTTGCTATGAAAATAATGGGTGGTGAAATCCTTGCCCGACTAAAACCAAGAAATGATGAGGATCGAAAAGAGATGGCAGAAATGGGACTTGATGACAAAACTATTTTTACCTCTGAAGATTTAGCACGCGGAGACAATCTCACCTTTACCGCAACTGGGGTGATTGATGGACCAATGCTTCCCGGAGTTATTTTTAATCCCTCATCAATCCTAACCCACTCCGTTGTAATGAGAAGTGTTTCAAAAACGGTGCGCTATCTGACAACGTATCATCATGAAGAGTGAGGATGACTTTATTGAATAATTTCAACGACGGTATCAGCCGGACCAGGTGAGAAAACCGTCACAATATCTTGACTCCGTTCGATCGAAGGAAGGTCGCTTGTGCCAATAGCTTCTCCATCTAACATCCAATACAATTTTAAATCAACAAAAGTATTTTTATTCCAAAAATTTCGAGTTTCTTGGTCTTGAAAACGAAACACCATCCCGTCAAACTCTTCAGTTCGATCACGCACAAACATCAATCCTTTTTCCCTATTTTGAGGGGTATCAGCAACGACAACCTTGTAATCTGTCCCTTCAATATTCAAATTTTCAACTTTATAATTTTCCCATAAACCATAGTTTGATACTTTCTTTTTATCACTTTCTCCTGAACTGAATATTTGAAGTAATAATAATCCAACCATTACTACAACAATCGCAATTATATACACACTACTTCTTCGTAAAAAATTAATCATAACGCAACACAGCAACAAATAAATCTAGATTCTCTATTCAATATACTATATACTAGTTCTGTATGCCTGCAGAACTCAATATACAATCAAAGCTTGAAAATCACCTAAAGTATTCACCACTCCCGCGCGAAGTTCGTTTGTGGGGCGAGACAATGGCATATAGTATTATCTTGTTTATTGTTGTTTCTGGATACTACTTCGTAACAAGTGGCTCTTTTACTGAAAAAGTGCTCAATCGAGCAGTGGGAGATGTTGCGCTTCTTATGATCGGACTTTCTCTCATTTTAAGCAGTGTTTGTTATTTTTGGGACTTTGCTGACAAATACATCATATACCGAAAACATTTGGGGCTTGTGGGCGTGGGATATTTGCTCTTTCATATCATTTTCTCAGTCACCTTTTCGTCGTATGCACCCTTTCCCGGATACTTCTTGGAAGACAAGAGGATAGCGTCATTTATTGGTGCAGTTCTTGCGACCATTATATTTTTCATCATGACTGCTATCTCTAATCGATTCGCGATTCATGAGATTGGAGCAGCACGGTGGAGGAAACTTATGAGACTAGGACATCTTGCATTTGTCTTTACATTATTTCATTTCGGCGTAAAAGGACTCCCCTACTGGCTGCCATGGATGACCGGAAAAAGTGATGCAATCTTTCCTTCATTCGGTTTGATCGTTTTTCTCTTTGGATCAGTGGTAATTCTTTTGCGGATCGCACTGTGGTTTTCTACCATGAAGAAAACGGATATAAAAGTATAATTGCTAGATGAAAGCCAAACATAACTATTACATTATCGAGAACTTATTCAAAAATCTTCTTATGCTTGTTGTCGTGGCCTTTTTCATTCCGGGAATTGAAAAAGGCATCTCTCAAGTGAATCGGCAAGATGCAGAAAGTATTCTTGGCCTCATCGGACTTTTACTTGTCTTTAGTGCAGCGGTGAACTTTACGTTCTCATATGAAGCAGTAAATTTCACTAATATTTTTGAAAGATATCTCGCACATATGACAACATATATTGCCCAGATTGTAATGATCCTCTTGATATGTGCGTTAATATTTTTAGTCAAATCGCTGTTTCCATTTCTCTTTATTTTCGCACTGACAATCGGTTCACTGTCAATTATTACCATTCTTCTCTTTGATTTTTGGGATCTTCTAAAAAATCAAAAAATACAAAAATAAATTCCAGCTCTCAATAAGACTCCTTTAATGATACTCCCCGACGCAGAGCATCGGGGTATCCCGTGTCATCCCCGACTCGATCGGGGATCCAGCCTAGATTCCCGTTTTCACGGGAATGACAATCTTTCGACGCAGAGCATCGGGGAATTACACCCTGATTGGATTAACATCTCTACAAATTTTAGTCCGATCTCACTATTTGCTCGTCTATTTGGATGAGAGTCAAAAAACAGTGGTGAACAATACTCACGCTTGAGGACATTTTCATTATTGGCCAGAAGGTCAAAAAAATCAAAAACCTTTACATTTGGGTGCGTCAATGCTTCTTTCATCCATTTCGAAAGTTCACGAGCTCGTTTTGCATACGTTGATTTTGTTGCTTCTGATCGAAGAGGTGGTGGAGTAAAAATAACAAAGTTTTTTTCAGGATATTTTTGGAGATTATCCGAAATATTTTGATAATAATTTTTATGCTCCTCCAACATGTCATCTGAGATTATTTTCGTTGTTGGAAAACAATTTTTAAAAGCAATAATATCATAGCTAAGAATTTTTTTTAGCGTTCCGTCTACAGAGCTACGAGAAAAAATCTCGTCATACTCTTTTGGTGAATTATTGCTCAGATTAATGTCATAATCGGTGCCGGTCATTTTTCCATCCTGATCCGATAGACCCGTGTGAAAGGTGCGTACTGCCAAAAATGAGAAAATATTTTTTCTCAGATTGTATCCATGATCCCAAAGTTGAATCTGTGGAGCTTCTTTCAAAAGAAGCTCTCGGATCTTCCCCTGGTGTAGTAGCAACCCCCCAGTGGAATGATGAATAAAAAGTACCTTAATTTTTTTCATACTATTGACTATTTTTCCCAAATTCTCCAAACGTGATAGAATTTAGACAGATATACGTGTGCTTAATTATTATATCAACTTGCTCATGACTATTATCAATCGACTCGTATTGATTTCTGTTTTATCCCTCCTCTTCCTATTCCTCCTTCCTACTCCTTCTCATGCAGTACGATATGCAGAATGTGATGCGTGTGGGTATTGTATAGATAGAGAAGCTCCTGAAAGTTGGGAATCATGTAGAGATTGCTTATATCCAGGTGTGATTGGAGCAGCAACGAATAACAAAACACTTGAGGTTATTACGAATCCAAATGATCCTCGTCTTGATCCGGCAAAAAAAGCATTAAATCAACCGGTTCCTCCTGCTCGGGGAAAGTACTTTACTCAACTTGGGTGTGTGGATACTTCTTTTTCTTCCTTCTCTGATCCTGGAGCTGCCGGTGGGGTATTAAACTTTATATTAACAAAGCTTATATTTCCTGCAACAGGAGTACTTGCATTTGGAACCTTGATCTATGGATCATTCATATTGATTACAGCACAAGGGGCGGAGATGCAGATTGCACGAGGTAAGAGATATGTCACTGGATCTATCGTAGGACTGATCTTTACCTTCAGCGTGGTACTTATGGTAAATATTATTGGAGGAGATATATTGCGGATACCGGGGTTTGGGGAAAGGAATGTATATACAGATCTGCAAAAAATCAAAGTGGCAATTGACACCTTAATAGTAAACACCGGCAAATTACCACGGGGATTGACTCCTCCGACAACTTGTGTGCACGATCTTGAAATTGAATTAAACAAATGCGAAGCTGGACTTGTATGTGACACATGGCCATATGGCGGAGCATATAATAAACAACTAACTGTTGCTGAAGTAACCGACCCATGGGGAAATCCCTATTACTTTGATCCCGATTACCGATGTCGGCCAGATGTTGCAGGGTGCGAAAACGTGATTTATGGTCCTGAAAATCCGCAAGACACGATCACCAAAAAGAGCAAATTTGTCAGAGCAGTTTTGTCTTTCGGCTCGGATGGACGAGAAGAATATTGTAACCCACCAAATAACGGATGCGTCAGGCGGGATGAGGACAATATTGTACTCGTGCTCTGTGATCAGTAATCTCTTCATTATTTCAAAACTTGTATACTGATACTCATGTCTACAAAAGTCTTAGTACGGATAATAATTGGGGCAATTATCGTCGGCCTATTGGTCATCATTTATATGTACCAGTCGGGCACTCTTCAAAGCAATAATCAGGATTTATCAATTACCCCAGCCGTTCCAGAAGAAAAATCGATCAAAAGGCCAACTGAATATCCGATTTCCGTCGATCGAGTGAAGTCTATGGTTGATGATATCGAAGCTCTTGAAGACGCTGTATCCGATCAACAAAAATTGATTGATGATTTATCCGAGTCAAAAGAAGCAGTTACTGTTACAAAATCAGCCTCCATTGCAGGTCAAATAATACTTGCGACGGCTCAGGTAAAGGGTGCCGCATTTAGTACCACTTCAGCGGCATACTCCGACATGAACACATTTGTAAACATTGTCTGTTCAGCAAAATGTACGCTGTGGATTGATTTTTATGCAACATCCAAAAATGATACGGCACAAAATGTAAATACCTATGGCGTCTTCTTGGATGGCCAGGATCAATCGCTTACTACTCAGGCCACCATGCCAATTTCCAATGGAGCTATGCCAATGTCATTAAGTGGTGCAATAACAACAAGTACCGGCACACACACCGTAGAAATTCGTGCCAAAACATCGGGAGGAACTCTTCAAACTGAAACTTCATTTCTCAAGGTTCTGGCTATTGAGAGCAAGCGAGGGTAGGTGGTCTTATTCGATTATAAATTATTGGGGAAATAAAGATTTTGTGAATGGCCCAAACCAATTTAATTATCCTGGTTAATGACAGTTTTGATATAATATTAGAATGTCAGAAGAACTTAAATTACGAATTCATAACCATGAAATTATTGAAAAAAGCTTAATTGCAAAAGGTGCAGAGCTTACAGATGAAACATCTTTTTTAGATACTTACTTCAAACAACCACAAGGACACGTTCATAAAATTGTTGAAAAAAAACAAGGTGCCTTTGTTAATATTTTTCAAGCAGTAAATGGCAAGTTTGAAGTTGTTAAAGATGAAGCTGTTCAAAATGCAAAAGAAATCAAAAAAGTATTGACTTTAAAATATGGCGTTAAACGTATAATGAAAGGTTCGCGAAAATTTTATTCCTATAAAAACTTTAAAATTATTTTTAATTTAATAGACGATGTTGGTGAATTTCTTATTTTGGCTGGAGAGAATCCTACTAAAGAGTTTGTCAAAAATGATCTAGAAATAGAAAATCCGGAATATATTACGGTTTCTTTTGATGAACTCCCAACACAAAAGTAAATAGAGCATTTAAACCTTCATCTGGATACGTTAGAGCAACCAAATATAGACTTCCTCATTCAAATGAACTCGAATCAAAGTAGCATTTTTACTTGAAAATGACCTATTCAAGTAAAAACAATAAGATTCCTGTGACAATCTAAATATAGATTTTACTTGATTTTTAATGCTTGTCGGGAAGAAGCGAATAATCTTGAACTTTTGACTATTTCTATTTTGGAATATTGGGGAAAGAAAAAAACTAACAAATAGCTGTCAGATTTATACAAATTATACTTACTAACTCATGTTACGCAACATGCGTCATGCTAAATTCATTTCAGCATCTTTCTGGATTCTGAAACAAGTTCAGAATGACAAGTGAGACTCGGTTTAGAGATAACTTCTACCTTATTATACTCGACCAAAATAAGAAGTTTTATCGTTATGAAGCTCAAATGTCGGGATGGCGAGACTCGCCTGTCCACCTTTGGTGGAAATTCATGAAAAAACATCAGGAAGAACTCTTAATCCGCAGAAAAACTCAGATTTATATACTCAATTTTTGACTTATACTTTCATTCATGAATACAGGCAAGATACTCGAGCATTTCAGCCGCAAAGACCCGGTGATTTATACCGTCATGAAGACTATGGATTTTTCAAAGTGGATTGGAAAAAAGAAAACAACCCGACTTGAATACTTTCGATCTCTCTGTCGACAGATCATCTCTCAACAGCTTTCCGGAAAAGCCGCCGATACTATCCAAACACGATTTGAAGAATTATTTCCTGAAAAAAACATCACTCCGGAAACATTGCTCAAAATAGAAGATCAAACTCTTCGAGATGCTGGCATGTCATGGGCAAAGGTTTCTTATGTGAAAAATATTGCAACAGAAATCCTTGGAAATAGAATTCGATGGAGTGATTTTGAAAAATTTAACGATGAAAATATAATATGTGAATTGATAAAAATAAAAGGCATTGGTAGGTGGACGGCCGAGATGTTTCTCATGTTTACGCTTGGACGCGAAGATATTTTCTCACATGGTGATCTTGGACTGAAACGAGGAATCGAAAGGCTTTACCATCTGAAAAATCCTTCGCCGAAAAAAATTGAGACGATCACTTCAATCTGGAAACCATATCGAAGTTATGGAAGTATTTCGTTGTGGCAGAGTTTGGAAAAATAATTTCGTTTATATTTATTGCAGTCCACAGCTTCAACTGATACAATAGACTCCAATCAATCGGGACGTAGTTCAGATGGCTAGAACGTACGCTTTGGGAGCGTAAGGTCGCGAGTTCGAGTCTCGCCGTCCCGACCAACTGATATTATTTGATTATTCATATGCCAAGCGAGGATTATTCATATATAAAACCTGAGGAAATATCTCCACTAGCAACAGATTTGGAAAAAACTAAGATTCTGGAGTTACCTCCTATTGAAACTCCCGTCGTTGGGGCATTGGAGCTATCTCCACACACTCCTCTTCCTTACGATCATTTTCCTAAAGCCCCCTCACCACCGACTGTTAAAGACATCGAATACGTAGAATAGCTCAATCGAACCAAGTGCATAACGTCATTATATTTAATGAAAATACGTTATCGAAGATGATCATCTTCTTGAGAATAGCTCTATATTCAGTTATCCTATTCTGACATGCTCAAAAAAACAAAACTGTGGCAGCTCTACATCATCCCCTTCTTGTTTGTCATTCTTGTTCTTTCGGGAGAGAATACATCGCTCTATTTTGACAAATTACAAAGCTTTGAAGATATCGCAAAAGAAACGAATGCATTGGGAGAAAGAGATATCAGACAGATGGAAAAAGTTCATGTTCAAAAAGTAATAGATGGCGATACCATCAAGATTGATTCAGGTGAAAATGTCCGCTTCATCGGAGTTGATACTCCTGAGACCGTTCATCCAAAAAAATCTGTCCAATGTTTTGGTAAAGAGGCTTCAAATAAAACCAAATCCCTTCTGGAAGGAAAAGATATTTATATGGAAAAGGATATTTCTGAGACCGACCGCTATGGAAGACTGTTGCGTTATCTCTATATCCCCAATCCTGATTCACCTGAAGAAGTAATTTTTGTGAATGAATATTTGATCGAGCAAGGATATGGGACAGTGATCACGTATCCTCCTGATGTGAAGTATCATGAACAGTTTTTGGAAGCACAAAAACAAGCTCAAGATGAGAGTCGTGGGCTATGGAGCAAGTGTAATTAGGAATCAACCCCAACCGCTTCGCTTATATTAGAATATCCGTCTTGCGAAAGAAGCTCGACTAGTTCACGGTTTATTTGTGTAATTCGCTGTGGGCCCTCAAAAATCATACCAGTGATCATCTGAATGAGTGACGCACCAAGACGGATCTTTCGATACGCATCTTCTGCTGTAAACACGCCACCACAACCGATGATGATCAATTTTTTTCCATATCCAGAATATGCGAGCTTGATGAGCTCATTTGACCTTCGAAACGTCGGCTTTCCACTGAAATTACCAACACCAGCCGTTAGTATTTCATCTTGAACAAACGAAGGATCTTTCCGATCTTTCTGAAGGTTTCCGAAAATGACTCCCGTTATCCATTTGTGTTTGACGATCACATCAAGCATGCCGCGTACTTCATCGTCAGATTTTTCTATCGGCATTTTGACAAATACAGGTTTTTTTATTTTGAGCTTACCAACTGCGTTCAATAATGCATTCAATTCTTTGGGAGGATAAAAACTAACTCCCCCTTTGAGATTGGGACAGCTGATATTCAATTCATAATATTTATTTTTCAATCGCGCTTTCTGAAATTTTTGAAATGCCACAACTACGTCGG
>PFOB01000001.1:0-30201 GCA_002792315.1 Candidatus Roizmanbacteria bacterium CG_4_10_14_0_2_um_filter_39_13
AGAATCTCTTAGTGGAGATGTTCGACATTCCGGCTATCCTGATGACCTATACCATTTTGTGCGAGGAAAGAGCATGAAATCAAAAAGGACATCAACAATGCACGCGTGTGCACCGGAACCGTGAAAGTACGCTACAAAACAAGGAGATATGGTATGAAAAGTAAAGTACTGCCAGTACTCTTATCCATCCTACTACTAGTAGTGTCGGTAGGAATTTCCCGTGTTTCGGCACGGGAATTCGAGGGAGACGGAGTTTCAGTTGTATTGGCGACCAATACGTCGACATCAACGTTCACACCGACTAACACGCCAACGTTCACGGCAACGGCGACGGAGACGCCGACACCAACCAACACGGCGACCCTTACACCAACGAATACGGCAACGGCGACGGAGACGCCGACACCAACCAACACGGCGACCCTTACACCAACGAATACGGCAACATCAACGTTCACACCGACTAACACGCCAACGTTCACGGCAACGGCGACGGATACTCCAACAGCAACCAACACGGCGACCCTTACACCAACGAATACGGCAACATCGACCTTTACACCGACGCCAACGTTCACGGCAACTGCGACGGATACTCCAACAGCAACGGAGACTCCTACGCCGTTACCAACCAGTACACCAACCAACACGCCAACCCTTACACCAACGAATACGGCAACATCAACGTTCACACCGACTAACACGCCAACGTTCACGGCAACGGCGACGGATACTCCAACAGCAACCAACACGGCGACCCTTACACCAACGAATACGGCAACATCGACCTTTACACCGACGCCAACGTTCACGGCAACTGCGACGGATACTCCAACAGCAACGGAGACTCCTACGCCGTTACCAACCAGTACACCAACCAACACGCCAACGGCTACGAACACACCGACGCCAACGGCAAGCAATACGCCGACGCCAACGGCTACGAACACGCCGACGGAGACGCCCGTCCCTGTTGAGACTGAGGTTCTGATCCAACCGGGAGAAGCTGTAACGGCGACGCTTGGTTCGCTTACAGTCGAGCTTCCTGCGGGTTCAGTAACTGAAGCCGTTACGCTTACAGTAGCCGCTCTTGCTCCCGAGGCGGTTCCACCAGTCACAGGCGGCTTTGCATTTCAAGGGTTCGTGATTGAGATCACGACAGGAACTGTGGTCACCTTCTCTGAGTTCATCACACTCACATTCACTTGTGACCCATGCACGCAAGGGTTGCAAGTAATGTGGTGGTCGGAAAGTGACCTTGTCTGGGTTCCCCTCCAAACAGTAGTCGACGTTGATCGAGGAATTGTGTTTGCCATGGTGAACCATTTCACCAAGTTCGCGCTCCTAAAGCGCGAGGAAGGAGGCATCAAGCTCTATTTGCCGCTTCTGCAGCGGTAATAGAGTTTGAGTGGCACAGGGCGCGTTTATTCAGCGCCCTGTGCCACTCTTTCAAAAAGAAACTCCATATATTACTCCATTTAAAAGTAAATCCATCTTTATTGGGCAATATTTGTTTCGAATCAGTAAGATTCATAGAGCTGGAGAAGCTTTCAACAATATGTAGTTAATTATGTGAGCGAATCGCTTATGTGATCGGATTTGGATACTCCAGATGAATCTGCGCAATCTCGGCCATCACTTCACTATTTAACGTAAGATCGACACTTTCAATATCCGCTTTGAGCTGTTCCATGGTGGTAGTCCCAATTATATTGCTGGTGACAAACTCACGATCATTCACAAAAGAAAGCGCCATTTGAGCGGGATCAAGATCGTATTTTTTTGCAAGATCAATATATTTTTGGATTGCAGGTTGGGCATGTGGTGGATTGTACCGCTCAGAGTTCCTGCCACCACTATATCCAAAACGAGATTTCTTAGGCATCGCGCCATTCATATATTTACCGGTCAACACGCCGTGTGCAAGGGGAGAGTATACGAGTAAACTCACTTTTTCACGAATACTGATCTCTGCCAAGGCATTCTCATATTCGCGCATCAGTAAGCTATAGGGATTTTGAATACTTTGAATTCGTGGCAGATCTTTTTCACGATGCAGTCGAAGATATTCCATCACACCCCACGCTGTCTCATTTGAAAGACCAACGTATTTGATCTTTCCTTCTTTTATGAGCTCTTTCATTGTGGTAAGTATTTCCTCAATACTTGGCGCATTTTCATCATGTTCTTTATCATAGGTAAAATCACGAATGCCAAAATAATTGGTTTTTCGTGATGGCCAATGGATTTGATAGAGATCAATCGTATCAATTTGCAGACGTTTCAAAGACTCGTCAACTGCCTTTCGAATGCTTGCAGCATCTAGTCGCGTTGGTTTATTGTCACCGCGAACATAGGTAAATTCAGATGGGCCAATGATTTTTGAGGCGATTATAAGATCATCTCTATTTTTATTTTTCTTTAACCAATTACCAATATATGTTTCAGTCCGTCCATGTGACTCTTTGTGCGGAGGAATCGGATAAAACTCGGCAGTGTCAATGAAGTTTATCCCTTGGGAAACTGCATAATCCATTTGGGCATGTCCTTCGGCCTCAGTATTCTGCTCGCCAAAATTCATCGTGCCCATGCAGATTACAGACACATCAATGTCGGTTGTTCCCAGTTTTCGGTATTTCATAGGGTTTAATTATAGGGGGTGGGGGAGGGATGGTCAAACTTTTAATTAAGATTAATATTGATCTTGTAAATAAGTGATCACTATATCTCTGTCAAAGCCCAATTGCACTATTTGTCGTAAGTACGAGCTACACGTATGAGGATGATATTGTTTCTTATTATAAATAACAATAATAAAAGGTCTTGAACCCTTTGGTACAGTATGACCTTTTGGAGTTGAGAATTTGACATGACTCGTTCCATGTTGCTTTTCTGGAACAAAGCCAAGCTTATCTAAACATTTACAAAGTTCATAATGCCCGAAAAGAATTTTCATTGAATATATGAAGGATTAAAGTTTGGTGTAGAAAAAATAATGAATGGTTTCGCTTTATTATATTCTTCATCTTCTTTTGAACGATAGTGAAATTGTTTCTGCAAATGCTTAGGCACATCGTAATATGTATAGATTAAATCATTAATCATATGGTTCAATTCCTGCTCAGAATCAACCTCAGTGAATACACCCAACTTTACTAAAGAAACAAAAAACTTGCCTTTTGAAAGCTTTTTAATTTCTACATCGATAGTTTTTGGTAATTTGATTTTTATCATATGTAAAGTGTATTATAGCAAAATGAGTGATTCAACTAAAGTGTAGAAAAATATTTCTAACAATCAAACCGCAGGATTTGATTTGTTTTCAATTTAATCAAAAGAATTCCTCGAAGCTCTGCTTCGGAGTTGATCCTGTGTCATTCTCGCGAAAGCGGGAATCCAGTCTGAATCCCCAATCGGGTCGGGGATGACAAATAAGATAACTCGTTGCTCTGCTGCCAGGTAGTTCATTAAGATTTTGGAAAGTTAGTAGATAATGTTTCTTAATGTACTAAACTAACACCATAAAAAATTTTGTTAAAAATCTACTTTTAGAACTTTTATATCTTTCTCTATAAGATTAGTATCAGGTTGACCATAGATTTTATTCAACTCTTTTCGAATTGCCAATACCAACTTAGCATAGATCTTATCACTATTATCGTTTGTTGCTCTATCCCTTGAATGACTTGCGATAAACTTATAGCAAAGTTTTATTACCTCATCAGAAGCGTATACAGGTACACTCGTATAAACTTCCCAAAGAAATTGCTTCTTTCGCTTTGTTTTATCTTTAATTTCATAATCTTCCCAACCTACAAAAAATCCCATTAAATTTGTCAAAAGGCTTTTATATTGATTTTCTTTTGACTCACGAATTCTAATTTTTATTTCGGAAGATTCTTGAAGTCCATGGTCGATATAGGCCTTAATAACTAGACCAATTATTCCAACAGGGACAATTTTTGATATTAGATCTAATACAGCTTCCATAACACATGATAACACGCCAACTTTGAAGGATTATCTGATTCTCACGTGAGTTCTCTGTCCCAAAAGTGGAACTCTTTTTTTGATAATCTTTTGGCTGTTCACCAAAAACTTAAAGAACAAGGCTTTCACTATTATAACGGAAAAGTTAAGATCTTAGATCAAGAGGAGGTATCAAAATGATCTATTTTGTTTTCTTATTTCTATTCCATCTAAGAATTTCGATAATGAAGCCAACTATCACTATTAGAAGTAAAACAATTGCGATTTTACCAATAAGAGGATATGGAGTGTCTGAAATAAAACCTTCTGAAATTAAGAATAAAATGAAAAAGCTAAATATAAATAAAAACATCAATACTAATGAAATAAATGGATATTTTTGTTTATTTTCCATAGATGATAAAAATAAAGAAAAAGTTCTAGAGTGTAGAGTGTACAGATGGCATAAAATTTTTTCTTGTTACAACGCTATTTTTGAACTGGTGACTGCATTGCATTTTCTTTCGAATAAGTAAAAAAAATTGTAGTTTCCCCTGCGTTCCAGTATCGTGTATAAGAATATCATGTTAATATTTAGTATTGTATTATGAAAAATCTTCCAGCCAAAATCTCTATACTTGACAGATATACACATGGTTACTTTAAAGCAAAAAACTATTTCAACAAAAAACTTAAAAAAGAAGTTTTCATAACCATATTTGATACTAAGAATAAAATATCATCATACGGATATATTTTTTTGTGTGAAAGAAATGTATTGATTTTTGTGCAAAAATTAGAAGATAAATCAAACGTATTGCTAGAACTAGAAAAAAGCGACTCAATAGAAAGCGTTGTAGAAAGTGAATATTTTTTGACAAAAATATTTAACTTAACTCCATCAGCAGAAAAAAATCTAGATGTCGTTTCAACTCATTCTATTAAGTATTTACTTTTAAATCAACGTTATTTAATTCTTTGTGATATTCAAGCAAGCTTAAGTTATGGAGAAATTAAAATAAACTATAAAACTATTATTTTAAATGAAAGAGACTATTGTGAAAAAGTAGATAACGCATCCTTTGTTTTAAAGGAAATTATCGAAGAAAAAAATGCTTCCTGGGATAAAAATTTGCCTGGAATGAATTATAATGTAGCAATTTTTAATATTTACCTTGTTACAATTGGGTTTTTTATTATGGCTTTGTTCCTTACTCTTTCACCTCTCTTTTTGGGCGTTTTCATAGGGGGGATTTGTTGGATTACAGTTTTTATTATTATATGGCGTTCTCGATAGCATAATTTGATATATGATCCAATCCTGTTACTTGTTTCATCGTGTAAACGTCTCTCTGTAGATGATACCTTCTGGAGTAAATACTGCCATCCATGTGTTAGCATCAATTGAGTAATAGTGAGGATCTGATTGAGTCTTCCATATGTCATCAGTAAGACGCAATCTTGTTTTCCAATCCTTAGCAGAAGCAGGAGCTGTGATTTCTGAATGACTTTTGGTCCACTTTGGCACGTCAGAAGGCAATACGCGAAGAGCTATCTCCAATGACATATCAGAAGGACCAAGAGCAAACATAGAGCCACTATGAAGGTTAAAAATATACTCCACCCCTAAAACGTCTGATTCAAACTCAATGTAATGTTTGATACGATTTATCTTCTCTTCTTGCGAGTTTAATTCGCTGCTGATAATCGTGACTGAATTGTCACGATTAAAAGAGTATGAGAAATACACAACTAGTAGACTTACAAGCACAACTGCAATTATTATTTTCAGCAAATTTCTATTGTTCATAAATAACTTACTTACAATGGTAACAAATTTATTCTACTACCTATTAGTAGTAGAGCAAACAAGTACCTAAATGAACAGATGCAGATTTTCAAAAATTGTTTGGTGAGTCCGGCGAGAATCGAACTCGCAACCAACCCCGACTGAAGTCGGGACTGCTCTACCGTTTGACTTTGTGAATCCGGTGGGACTTGAACCCACAACCAACTCCTTAAGAGGGAGCTGCTCTACCAATTGAGCTACGGATCCATCTGCGTGATATGTGCCCCTAGGAGGAATCGAACCTCCATCACTGGTTCCGAAGACCAGTACTCTATCCTTTAAGCTATAGGGGCATCTACGCGTGATCATATATTATACTATACCTATGACTTTGAATGAAGTTTTATATGTTCTTCTTATCTTTATTGAGCTTACCTTTCTGATTGCTGCATCAGTATATATGATCCTCCTCAACTATTCTTGGCTCAAAGGCGCACCCTATGTCGCAACAAAAAAAAAGTCTCTGAAGGAAATAATTAATAATGCAAAAATTACCGATGGAAATCATATTATCGAGCTTGGATCAGGCGATGGAAGATTCTTGAGAACGGTTGCAAAACAATACCAAATAACTGGGTTAGGAGTTGACGTGAATCCGTTGCCCATTTTTAAAGCCCGCATCATTGCTCGACTTCAGAATCTGACAACCGTCGAATTTAAGATTCAAGACATTAGAGATACGGATCTTTCTGAAGCAGATGTTATATATATGTACCTAATCCCCAAGTTTATTCAGAAAATAAAGAATCAACTATTACATAAGACGAAAAAAGGAGCGATAATTGTCTCTCATGGATTTAAGATCGACTATTTGGAACAATATTTGGTCAATACGATCACGGATGAGACATTCAAGACATACTTTTATAAAAGGAGCTGAGCATCATTGACAAGTTTGATCTTGCAACATATAGTAATAGATACCATGAAAAAAATAATCATCCTCATTTTAATTTTTGGTTTATCTGCCAGTATAAATATTGCTCTTGCGACACATTTATATTCAAAAACGTCACGAAATCAGACAATAACGGTTATTTTGCAAGAATTTGAGTCCCTATCGGGTGATGAATACGCAAATGAAGATGTTAGTTTTTTTATGGATAGTAATCTGAAAGATACGCGAATCGCCATACTAAAAGTTTTTTTTCGGAAACATAACTCACCGCTTTACGATCATGCTGATTTTATTGTAAAGGTATCTGATGAATACGAGCTTGATTATCGTCTGATTCCGGCAATTGCGATGCAAGAATCTACCGCATGTAAAGTAATCCCACACAATTCGCACAACTGTTGGGGATGGGGGATATATGGCAATAAAATCACTCGATTTGGATCATATCCAGAGGCAATTGAAACGGTGGCAAGAGGGTTAAAAACAAACTATATTGATAAAGGATTGACTACTCCTGAGGCGATTATGGCAAAATACACTCCAAGTTCAAATGGAAGTTGGGCACGAGGTGTAAGCAATGTTTTAGGAGTGCTGGAGTAGTATGGAGCATATAGTATGAAGTATGTTGTATATAGTATTGGCTTAAAAATAATTCTAAAAGATTATCCCTATACTACATACTAAATACAATATACTAAATACTTATAATCACTGTACATTTCTCGTCACTTGATGTTCTTGAGAAAGAGAGTACTGAGTACCAGCTTTTTTAGACCTTGTGGCAAAAGCCGAACCACGTTTTGCCTTTTTACTGACCAAGGCTTGCATCCACGTATTTGATTCTCCAATTTTAAGTCGAAGTGACTGAAGAACTTTAAGGACTATTTCAAGAAAGCGAACATGATAAATTCCCAGAGATTCAGGCATTGAGTCAATCGTCAGTTTTTCAATATCCTTTACTTCCTGCATAAGTGATGCATCTGCTTGTTTTATCCCTTGAACTTCCCGTCGAATTGCTTCAATAAGCTGTTTAATTTCATCTATTTGATGACCTTCTTCTTGCTCCCTGAAGCTGAAAAGAGTGCCCCGTTCCAAATTCATTGCAGACTTTTTTTGTTCATTTACTTCTTGCTGATACCCTGGAAATTGCTCAGCAATAGATTCAGAGTTCATGAGCTGGTCAAAGAGACCGGTTCCGATCTCTTTTATACTGTCAGAAGTTTGTTTTGCAGTATCTTTTGCAAAAGAGGAAAAGGCGCCTCCGAGTGAGGAACTTTTCTCAACCTCTACACTATCATGTGTTGAGCGTTGCGCATTACTTTGGCGCTTCGCACTTTGATAAGTCATACGGAAATTATACTACAGGCTATTGATGTAATCAAGCGTCTTTTGCTTTCGCATAAGTGACGCATAATAGTACATATTCTGTTGTGCTGCTTCCTTATCTTTTGGATCCTTGAGATTATCAATGAGCTTGTCAATATCCTCTTTTGATACCTGAATCTCAGCATCATCTGCAATTTTTTGAAGAACGAACTCCATTTTGTACGCATCATTAATTTCTTTTTGCATCTGATTTTTAAGTTTCTCCTGAGTAGTATTTCGTGAGGAAAGGTACGATTCCATAGTCAACCCAACTTTTTGGACATCGTCTACTAGTTTAGAAAGCTTTTTATTTACTTCTTCCTCGATAATTATGTCTGAGATTTCTACCTTTGCAGTATCAAGCACAGCGCTCAGTTTTGCTTGAAATAGAGCGCTTTCTTGCTTTTCCTTTTCTTCTTTTGAGGGTTCTTTATCTTTCCCAGGAACCCAAATATCATCTTTTTTAACCTCGTCTGTAGCCTTTTTAATTGCTTCCTTATATTCGCCAAGCACGATCTCAGGTGTTTCTGCCGTAGTCATAATAAGCTCCCAATCTTCATTTTCTTTCGCTTTCTTAAGCTCAACCTTTGGTGAGATTATTGGTTTTATATCCTCTTTTTTTAGTATTTCTGAATATACTCTTGACACAAACGCGCGAAGGAGATGATCATAGACAGTATCTTTTTGAATTTTCTTTTCTGCTATATTCTTTGGTACTTTCCCTTTGCGAAATCCCTCAGCTTTGAGATCTTTTCGAAGAACCTCAAAAGAGCTATCATATTCTTTTGCGATATCTGCCCAGGGAATGGTAATAGAAAGTTCAATGGTCTTTTTTGGAAGTTGTGCTTTTTTATAAGAGTACATAGAAAATAGATAGATTAATTGTTATTTGCTCACTATTATATATCGGAGGCTATCAAAAGTAAAATGACTGAGTGATGATACGTAGGTAAATTTATCGCGAAGCTAATGCGAGTTCATGAAAGTATACTTTTTTTTCTGCCTCAACTCGTTCAAATTCATTATGAAAAAATCGAACACGTTGTGCCCAAGTAGGACTTGCCGCATAAATAGGACCTATTGTTTCAATAGTATGAGCCCCACGTGCGATATAATTCTCACTCAAACCTTGAGCAACGACCATAAATCCATCTTCCCAGGTATCAAACATGATATATCCACCACCCCATCCAAAAGGATTATGTGATTCGGGATAGGTATATTTACCAAAAGAAGACTCTAGCCCTGCAATGGACGGGAGAAGATAACAATCTACGTCATGCGCCATACAGGCATTCATAAAGCCATCCACCTCAGAAGCTAGGGGAGCATGGTACTTATTCAAAACTTCACTTATCACCATACGTTGAATACTTCGATCGACATACTCATTGATTGATTCTTCGTACGCCTGAGGAGATAGTGCGGCTGAGGCTCCGGCCTCTTTACTCGCGTGCACGGATGAAGGAAGTATAAATAGTACTATAAGAAATATAGTAACCATGATTTTTTCCATAAAAAAAATCCTAAAGCTTTTCGGTTGGTGAAAAACCTTAGGATCTAGAAGAATTATAGCATAGATTATAGGTTTGTCAAGTGCAGCAATATAGTATCTTATATTTAAGTAACAAATTATCAGTTTATATGATAGTTGGTATTACAACAATCTCCGTCAAAAGTTAGCATATTACCCTCGATAGTGCTGAGTAGAAAGGAGTAAATGATGTTGAAGGGTGTATTTAGAATAGGACTACAATCTTATTTCTCCTATGAATGTGTTTAGTATATTGTACTGTCATTTGGTATATTATATCTATGCCGATATATAAAGAAATAAATAGAAACTTTTTTAAAAAATGGACCAATGCAATGGCGTATGTACTTGGATTTCTGTATGCGGACGGAAATATTATTTATACTAAAAGACGCACTTGGTTTTGGTCTCTACAAATTACTGATAAGGATATTCTTGAAGATATAAAAAAAGCACTCAATTCATCTCACGTTATTTCAAAAAAGAAAAAACACATCAATCAAAAACAATCGTACCGTCTTCAGGTTGGAAGTCGAGAAATGTGTGAAGATTCGATCCAACTCGGCTTAACAGAAAGGAAAAGCAAAACAATTTTATTACCAAAAATCCAAAAAAAATACTTTCCTGATTTTTTGCGTGGTTACTTTGATGGTGACGGGGGAGTGTGGGTCGGTTTTACGAATAAACAAAGAAAACACAAAACGTACGCCATAAGTACAGTACTTACCTCGGGTAGTGAGCAGTTTTTGTTATCTTTAAAGGATTTATTGAAAAATTATGGACTTATGAGTGGTTCTTTAGTTCACAAAGAGCGTGGCTATGATTTGAAATATAGCATTAGAGATTCTTTTATTTTATACAAAATTATGTATAATAGTAACTGCTCCTTATTTTTAAAGAGAAAGAAGGAGAAGTTTGAAAGTTATATGAGAATGCGGTCGTAGCTCAACTGGTTAGAGCGCTTCCCTGTAGATTGCTGCAGCTTTTCGTCGAAATGGCGAATTGAAACTCTTTGGGATATCGGTGAAGGCTAAATCCTGCCACGGCGGGACATGCGAATACCGAGGGAACCCTGACACAATGTCAGGGGCGCCGTAGAGACTAGATACCAAAGCACCTAAATAGCGAAAGCTCATGGTGAAGATATAGTCCACGCCTTTATGAAAATATTGGATAAGTGCACGGAAGAGGTTGGGGGTTCGAGTCCCCTCGATCGCGCAGATATAATTTTCACCAATTGCATTTGCTTCGCATTCCTTCTAGAATAATTACATGGCAAAACTTCGTGTCGGCTGGTTTACATTCACCTGCTGCGAGGATTCTACGATTCTCTTTACTGAAATGCTCAACACCCATTGGAATGACTGGAAAGACAAAATTGAGTTTGTGAATGCGCGAATTCTGAAAGCAAATAATAAAATTGAGAATCTTGATGTTTCATTTATTGAAGGATCAATTAGCTCACAAGAGCAAGTAGATAAGCTCAAAGAAATTCGAAAAAACAGCAAGACAGTGGTGGCAATTGGTGCATGTGCCTGTACGGCTATGCCATCGGGGTGGCGGAATTCTTTTGATGAAGAAACAAAAGAAGAAATTAAATTTCTTATTGACCGATACTCACATCTTGAGAAAGTAGAACCGTTAAAAACGTATATTACAGTAGATGAATCTGTCCAAGGCTGCCCTATGAATGAAGAGAGGTTTTTGGAGTTAATGGAAAAAACATTGTCGAATATCGAAAAATAACGTATTAATACTATATGCATCAAGGTAATTTTGATCTGACTCTCGATCAGATCACAAAAATAGAAGGTCACGCCGCACTTACTCTAAAGGTCAAAAATGGCACGGTGGAGAAGTGTACCTTTGAAATTCCTGAATATAAACGTTTTTATACCCAAGCAGTTCGGGGAAAGAATGTTACCGCAATCCCTCAGATGGTCTCACGAATTTGTGGTACCTGTAGCAATGCGCATCTCCTGTGTTCAATCAATGCAATTGAAGACGCACTCAATATCACCATTACTGAACAAACATATAAACTTCGAAGACTCCTAAACAATGGTCTGATCATTCGTGATCATGCATTACACCTATATGTTTTTGTGCTTCCCGATCTCTATAACAGAGATTCTCTCCTTGAATTTGATGAGGATATTGAAGAAGAGCACGAACTTGTTCACGATGCTTTTGCTATAAAAGAGGTGGGCAATTTGCTTGCCAAATGGTCAGGAGGACGAAGTGTTCATGCCCCCGCACCAACGATTGGTGGCTTTCTCATGTTGCCGAAAAATGGTGAACAGGAAAAGCTCATTCTCAAACTTGAACTTATCCGTGATAAAGTAATCAAAATCATAAAGATATTTGAAAAATGCAACTTTGAAATCACTGAGGATATCTTATTTTCAGCACTTCAAGATGACGATTATGATTTCCTGGGAAAAACAATTATCACTCACGAAAATGCTTGCGTTCCGGCAAGAAACTATGCTGATCATCTTGAGCATGTCGTAAAACCGTACTCCCAAGGTTCAGCATATACGTATGAGGGGAAAACATTCATGGTAGGCGCACTTTCACGTATGAATCTCTCAAAAGAGGGTATTCACCAGAATACAAAGGATGCTGCAGCATCTGCGCTTAATATGTTCCCGTCGCAGAATATTTTCCACAATAATCTGGCTCAAGCTCTTGAAATATTGCATTGTCTTGATGATTCAATTGATATTCTCAAAAAGCTCGAAATCAAAGATGAAAAACCCATACCATATACCATGAAGGCAGGAATGGGAACCGGGGTAATAGAAGCTCCGCGCGGAACGCTCTATCATCGATATAGTTTTGATGACAACGGGATGATTATAAATGGAGATATTATTGTTCCAACTGGACAAAACCAGATTTGTATCGAAAAATCACTGTGGGACTTTGCTCAAAAAAACCTTGATCTTCCCAAAGAAGAACTTTCACATGAAATGGAGAAATTGGTTCGCGCCTATGACCCGTGTATGTCATGTGCATCACACTTCCTCAAGCTTAAGATTGAGTAGATATAGCTTCGATCTTTTCAATAATTTCTTTCAGTAACATTTTCTTGTTTCCTCGCTGTGGCACTCCTATCAACGTAAATGACTTAATTTTCTTGAGCTTTAAAAGAAAGGCCAAGTCCATGAAAAGATCATAATCATGAGGGGTGATGCGCACGTTTGGATCTTCAAATGAATTAAGAGACGAAAATAACGTAACTTGTTTTAAGCCGACAACGGTATCAAGAATAATTGGGTTATTTTGACCCTCCCACCATTCATCCGTGGGATCTGCATGAATAAATGTCATTGTGGGAAAATGATCTTGAAGATGAAAAAGTAATTCAACGGGTTTTGAATCTTCTGCAACAATTGAATTTCCAAAAACAAAGATGTTCATAGGGTGAGATTTGCAAGGCGTATTGCTGAACTCGTGACCGCAATAAGATTGTTCTCTTGAACTTTGGTGATTTGATCACACATGGTATCCCAGTGGTAGGTATAACTACTGCCAATATCTTTGATTGACGGGGAAATGCCCGTTGGTATCGCGATTCTTTTTTCTCTTTCTTTGCCCAACATAAGTTTGTTTTTTTCTAAAATTAATGGCTTCGTACTCAATACAACAGAGTTATTTTGAATTGACTTGAGCGTGCCCCAGCCAATACGACAGGAATCCATTGTATCTATGGTGTGCTTAACCGAATGATGCCCCGTTCGGGTAAATACATTCAGAACATGGAAGGTATGATGGGCGAGCGCTCCTTGGGGAATTTTGCCGATCAGCCATTCAAGCTCTTTATTCGTCAATCTTTTTTTCAAGGACAAACTTTCAGCAAAATGAGTATAAAGTGATTTCTGTGAAAGAGCAGTCAATAAATTATTTCCTATCCAGTACGCTTCGACAACGCGCGAGTCAAATGGATCTGCAATACCATTTCCGCGCGCTATATAGGTCAAGTACGGATAGAGCGTCTCAAACTGCGAAATGATCTGTGAAAGGTTTTCGTCAGAAACAGATTCTTTTAAATATGCGTGAATTTCTTCAGATTTAAGCGGTCCACAGTACTGCAAATGATTTGGGGGGAGCGCATAACGAGCACACGTTATGAGCCCGTTTGCATCTGTCATAGAGCAAGATTTTGCTTAACTCGTCCAAAAAGCAATGTAACAGCTACACCTCCAATAATCATCACCCATCCAAGAATTTGCGCTTGAGGGAACGTATGACTGATAAAGATTGCGGAAAGAACTCCCGTGATAATGGGAGATGCGGCAAGAACGAGGCTGACAGCGGATGCTCGAGCTTTTGAAAGTGCTGAGTACCAAGTCAGAACATATCCGAGGAGAAATACCGATCCCGAAAGAATCGCTAGAATTTGAGCTGATCCGAATGTCGCAATCTGAGTGAACGATCCCTGGAATATCGAGATTCCCAAAAGTATGATTACCCCAAAAAACATTCGTGCCCAAGACACAACCGTTGAAGGAATATTCTCCAAGGCTTTTTTTGCAATGATATACTCGACAGACCAGAATACTGTTGCGGCAGCAATCATCAAATGGCCTATTCCCATGGTTTTATATGATACTCCGGCAAAAAATAGCACGCCAATCGTGGCTGCAATATACCCTAATATTTGATACCGATTTACTTTTTCTTTCAAAAAGAACACGCTCATTATGGCCACCCAGATGAACAACGTTTTGTGAATAAGCGCCCCTTCAATGGCTGTAATTTTGCTTAAGCCGGTAAAAAATAACGCGAATGGAATGCTTCCGCCAATTATCCCAATGATAACAAGCTGTTTCCATTGTTTGTGATTGAGCTCAGAAATAGCTTTTTTTTGAGAGATATATACGATTACTGACAGTACAACGGCGACCAGAAGATTTTTCAAGGTAGTAAATAATATTGGATCCATAGTTGCAATGAAAAATTTTGAAGCAAATATGGAAAATCCTGAAATGGCAGTGGTTAGAAGTGCAAGCTGTATTCCTTTTTTCATGAAAATAAAAAAATTGATAAATAATTATTTGAATTGGACAATATCATGCAACGCTTTAGTTGCGTCTGATTTTGGTATTTTTTCAACAACCACATCCCCATATATTAATACATAATCACCTTTTTCTAATTTGAGTCCGCCATTTTTTGCGATGACCCCATCGGTTGTGGTGATCGTGTCTTTCGTAATGATCTCAATCTTTTTCGGTATCGCAAAACACATATTTTATTGTAGCATGATTTACTATAACTTTTTGTAAGCAAAAATTAGTACAATGAATGTATGAAATCTAAGATCATTACTGATCGAGCATATATTGTCAATCTGGTTTACAATTTTCAGTCGATTGGAAAAGTAATCGTATTTGTGCATGGAACCTTCGACATCCTGCATCCGGGACATATCGCCTTTCTTGAAACAGCCGCAAAATTTGGCGATATATTAATCGTCGGTGTATACAATGATGAAGTTGTTGCAGAGATAAAAGGGCCACATAATCCTGTTACGACGTTGCATGATCGTATGACCGTGCTTAACGCACTGACAATGGTTGGCTATGTCATCCCCCTTGAACGCCCTGATCAAGAACAGATTGTTGCACAACTTAAACCAAATATTTTTGTACAAAAACAGGGGTCAGCATATCAACTTGACACTTCAGAGCTTGAAAAACATAAAGGAACTATTCGAACCATTGCAATAGCCGAAAAATATTCGACCTCTTCCCTCATGCAAAAGATCAAAATTGCATCTCAACCTCGCTAAGTCAAATAACGTATTTATTTTATTCATATGATTGGTATACTTGTGATGTATCATTTTTAGGGCGTATAGCTTAAGTTTCCACCATAGGCGGATCAGCCTTTGGCTGAGGCTAGACCTGCCTGCCGGCAGGCAGGGCGTTACATTGACACCTGCCCGCATTGGGAGAGCTCGTAGCTCAGTTGGCTAGAGCGTTACATTGACATTGTAAAGGTCAGAGGTTCAAGTCCTCTCGGGCTCACAAAAGCGAGGCAGGCGGGTTGTAAAGGTCGGAAGCTTCCACCATAGGCGGACAAGCAAGTCCTGATACGCCCACATTTTTCTTATGAAACGAGCATTATCCGGCATTACCCCCAGTTCGACGAAAGGACTTCATCTTGGCAATTATCTTGGTATGGTAAAACCTGCAGTAGATTTTCAAAAAACAGCAAACTGTTTTTACTTTATTGCAAACATTCATTCTCTCAATACGGTATTTAACCCACAAGAAGTAGAAACAAACACCATGAATATTTTTACCGAATTTCTCGCACTTGGCGTCGATACGGAAAAAACGGTATTTTATGTTGAAAGTGACATACCAGCGATTCCCTCTCTTCAAACCATTCTCAATAATGCGGTGACCGTTGCAGAACTTAAAAGAATGCATGCATACAAAGATAAATTACAAGATGAGATTGCCCCAGACCAGATCAGCATGGGGCTTTTTTCATACCCGGTTCTCATGTCCGCAGACATTCTCCTATTTGATACAGACATTGTTCCGGTTGGGGAGGATCAAACACAGCATGTTGAGATCTGTCGAGAAATGGCTCGTACCTTTAACAATCGGTATGGTGACGTGTTAAAAGTTCCTGAGTTATACGTAAAGAAAGATGTAGCTCGTGTTCCAGGTATTTTTGGTAAAAAGAAGATGAGTAAATCTTTAGGAAATGACATTCCCATTTTTGCTTCTGAACAGGAAATAAAAAAACAAATTATGCAGATTAAGACTGATCCCGCGCGCATTCATCCAACTGACCCCGGAAATCCTGATAAGAATATCACCTTTACTTATTTTGAACTGCTTGCATATGATGAACATAAATGTGAAGACCTGAAAGATAAGTATCGAAAGGGAGCAATTGGAGATGTTGAAATTAAAACAATATTTTATGAATTTTTTCTCGACTATTTTTCAGAATTTCGCGCAAAGAAAACTGAACTACTCAAAGACAAAGAGCGTATTCATGAATTAAGACTCAGGGGCGCTCAAAAAGCAAATGAGGTAGCAATACCGGTTCTTAAACGAGTTAAAACGGCCGTTGGCCTTGCTTGACATCCGCATTCAAGCTGATACAATAATGATAATGTTCTCACCAACCATTTGTATAACCATCAAAACTACATTCCGCTAACGCGGGGAGTGTTTGATGGCTTTACTCACCCCGCAAAATAGGCGGGGTTTTTTAAAAATTAAAATGATCTATGAAAAATCAAGATCCACTCTTCAAACTTCGACATTCAGCTGAACACGTACTGCATCAGGCAGTAAAAGAACTGTACCCACAAATTCAACTTGCCATGGGACCAGCAACTGAAGACGGATTTTATTTTGATTTTGACAACTCTCCTGAGGAAAAAGAGTCTATTGTGATTACCGAAAATGATTTTCCAAAAATAGAAAAAGCAATGTGGAAAATAATACATAAGAACCTCCCCATCACCAAAGATGAAGTATCGATAGAAACTGCAAAAGAAATGTTTAAAGATAATCCATACAAACTTGAATGGATTGATGAGGCAGCAGGGCGGGGTGATAAAATCACGATCTATTGGACCGGTGAACCCAATGCGGATGGATCGATGGTGGATCTCTGTGCAGGCCCACATGCCGCGTCTACCGGAGAAATTAAAGCATTCAAACTGTTGTCTGTTGCGGGAGCATACTGGCGTGGAGACGAAAAGAACAAAATGCTCACACGTATATATGGAACCGCATTTGAGAGTAAAGAAGAGCTTCAAAAATATTTAAATCTTCTCGAGGAAGCAAAAAAGAGAGATCATCGAAAAATTGGAAAAGAACTCGATCTTTTTACGTTCTCGGATCTTGTGGGAAAGGGATTACCGCTCTTTACCGAAAAAGGAGCGACTATCTGGCGTGAACTCGAACGCTTTGTCGTTGATGAAGAAATAAGTCGTGGATACAAACACGTTCACACCCCAAATGTCGCAAAAACGGAGCTCTATAAAAAGTCAGGACACTATCCGTATTATAAAGACACCATGTATCCAACCATGAAAGTTGATGACGATGAGCTCATTCTTCGTCCGATGACCTGTCCGCATCATTTTGCATTGTTTATGTCGCATCCTCGTAGTTATCGTGACCTCCCCATAAGATATGCGGAGATGGCATCACTGTATAGATATGAGAAATCGGGAGAATTGACAGGTCTCATTCGCGTACGCGAATTTGTTCTTGCTGATTCGCACAATTTTGTTCGCAAAAGCCAAGCGGCTGATGAAATCAATTTTGTACTTGACTTGATCGAATACATATCAGGCGTTCTGGGACTCAAGGTAGAGCAGGATTTTGTTTATCGACTCTCCCTCGGCGATTCCGAGAATAAAGATAAATATTATGATGCTCCGAAAGAATGGGAACAGGGCGAATCAGTTCTTCGAGAGGTACTACAAACGCGAAAAGCACCATTTTACGAAGCAAAGGATGAAGCAGCATTTTATGGTCCAAAGATCGATGTGCAGATGAAAAATGTTCTCGGAAAAGAAGATACAGCATTTACCGTCCAATATGATTTTTGCCTTCCAACGCGATTTAATCTATCCTATATCGATGAAGAGGGCAAAGAAGAACAACCAATCGTAATTCATAGATCATCACTCGGCGCTATGGAACGATCCATTGGTTTTTTAATTGAACACTATGCGGGGAATTTTCCCTTGTGGCTTACACCGGTGCAGGTCAAGATTATCCCGATTGCTGAGAGGCACAATGAATATGCACAGAGTATTGCAACAATACTTTCGAAAGAGCGGATTCGCATTGAAGTAGATGATAAGTCAGAATCAATGCAGAAGAAAATTCGAAATGCGCAGAAAGAAAAAGTATATTACATGATTATTATCGGAGATCAGGAAATCAAAGACAACACCCTAAATGTCCGAGCACGGGATGGACAAACAAGCACCACAAGCCCTGATGAATTCCTGAAAGAAGTTCAAGAAAAAATAAAAAATAAACATATATAAATGATTATTTCGCTTATTGGCATGTCAAGTGCGGGAAAAACGTATTGGGCAAAACGCATTGAAGAAGAAGGATACCTCAGACTTTCCTGTGATGATATTATTGAAGATAAACTGCAACCTGAATTGAGTATTCACGGATATAGCGGGCTTGCTGATGTTGCTGAGTGGATGGGATTCCCCTATGAAGATTATTATCAATATACCAGCAAAAAATACCTCGAGGCCGAAGAAGAAGCAATGAATGATATTCTTAATAAAGTTGAAAAGCTCACCAATGGATCAACGCCAAAAATTGTAGTGGATACTACAGGAAGTGGAATATATACTTCTGCAAAAGTCCAAAGCAGATTGAAACAGCTTACTGAAATAATTTATCTGGAGATTCCAAAAGAACAAAAAGGGCTTATGGCAAAAGAATTTATCCGAGATCCGAAGCCATTGATTTGGGGAGACAAATTTAATCTTCAACCGTTTGAAAATCCTAAAAAAGCACTGATCCGCTGTTATCCAGATCTTCTTGAGTATCGCTCAAAGCAATACGAGAAACTCGCCGACTTTACCATTAAATACAAGGATCACAAATCTAATGCCATGGATGCGGACAGATTTATTCGTCATATTTCTTCTTCATGAAATATTCAACAACGTTCGATTCATCTGTGTTACTTTCTTTTAAAGAAGCCCTTTTTCAAGGTATGGGGAAAGATTCAACCCTTATTGTTCCGCATTCATTTCCCACAATTGATTCATCCCTATTGATTGGTAAATCAATTCAAGAGATCGGATCAATACTTCTTACCCCATTTATGGATGATGCTATTGACCAAAATAACCTTTTTTCACTATTAAGTCGATCGTTATCATTTCCCATTCCACTCATAAAAATTGGTGACAACTATATCCTTGAGCTGTTTCATGGTCCGACACAATCATTCAAAGATGTTGCTGCACAATTTTTGGGAAACCTCGTAGAGTATCTGTTGAGAGAATCTGACAAAGAAATTGTTATAACCACCGCAACCTCAGGAGATACAGGTGGCGCAGTAGCTGCGGGATTTGCAAACAAAAAAAACGTTCGCATCGTAATACTGTTTCCAAAAAATGGAGTAAGTGAAGTACAGAGAAGGCAACTCACTCAGGTAGCTCATAATGTTTTTTCAATCGAAGTTGATGGAACGTTTGACGATTGTCAAAAATATGTGAAACAATTCTTTACCGATAAACGGCTTGGTACCGTAGATTTAACTTCAGCAAATTCTATAAACATCGGGAGACTTCTTCCGCAGATGATTTATTATGCCTACGCGTGGTCAAAATTGAAAAATGGAAACCTTCGATTTGTTGTTCCGTCAGGAAATATGGGAAATGTGACCGCAGGCATGTACGCAAAACGCATTGGGGTTCCAATAAATCAGTTTCATATTGCCTGCAATGCAAATGATCCCGTACACACGTATTTTGAAACAGGGAAATACGCTCCTCAACAAACCATACGAACTATCTCAACTGCCATGGATATCGGTAACCCTAGTAATTTTGAACGCATTTTACACTTATACAATCATGATCTTGAGTTACTCAAAAAAGACACGAGCATATCTTCAACCTCAGATGATGAAACTATTCAAACGATCAAAGATGTATACAGAAAGCATAACTATCTTCTTGACCCACATACGGCAGTTGGCTGGAATGCAGCTCAAAAAACAAAAACAGCAACTGTTTCTGATGTCATTATTTCAACGGCCTCGCCATCCAAGTTTCCGAAAGTAATATATGAACGCACCGGAATTTCAGAGGATAAAGTCGAAGATATCTCAATTCCTGCAAATAGTGATGAAAGAACATACAAAGTCGGCAGAGATTATGACGCTATTGTTCATCAAGTAGCGACCTACCTCAGACTGATATGAGGTAAATGCGAATCTATCTTGCAAATACCTTGTATTCCGATTATAATTACATCGCCCCGTTGATGACAGACCATACTTCGCTCATGAAGTATTTTGTTAATGCGGGGTATGTTGATATTTTAATTCTATTTTCAATTTGATTAACAGGCGACCGAATAGGCGATTTTTTAACAACAGCTCAAACAGATCGGGAAAATATTACCATCTGAATTTTCGAATACAGGCTGAAGAACTTCGTGTCATTGACTCGAAAGGTGAACTCGTCGGTGTTATGTCAAAGCAAGAAGCACTCGACAGAGCACAAGCAGACGGTCTTGATCTTGTTCTGATTGCACAAAATGCAAAGCCACCGGTTGCAAAGATAACTGATTTTAAGAAATTTCTGTATCAAGAAGAGAAGAAGCTGAAAGAAGCAAAAAAGGGCGCAAAGAAGAGTGATGTGAAAGATATTCAACTTTCACTTTTTATGAGTGAGCACGATAAAGAGAGATTTATCAATAAAACGAAAGAATTTTTGAAAGACGGTCATCAAGTACGATTGAATTTAACATTGCGTGGAAGAGAAATTATCAAGAAAAGCATGGCAATCGAGTTTATGAATGATTACATCGGAAAGCTTGAAGATGTAAACATCTCAAAAGAACCACGAGTTGAAGGTCGCGTTGTTCGCTCAGTAGTTTCCAGAAAAAAATGATATTTCATAAAATGAAATATCATCCTGAACTTGTTTCAGGATCCAAATTTTAATTAGCATATGGCAAATAATAAACAAAAAACACACAAAGGCGCTTCGAAACGATTTAAGATTACTGCAACAGGTAAAGTATTGCACCGATCACAAAAGATTCGCCATTTGCAAGCAAAGAAATCAAAACGAAAACAACGAGCACTCAAACTTGACAAATCGGTAGAAGGTCGTATGAAGACAAAGATTAAAAAATTACTTGGAAAGGCTTAAATATGGTACGTATTACTGCAGGACCCGCATCACGAAATAAACATAAAAAAGTTTTGAAACTCGCAAAAGGATATTGGATGTCGCGAAGTACGCAATTTAAAAAAGCACAAGAGGCAGTACTTCATGCAGGTCAGTATGCATTTGCCGGAAGAAAGCTACACAAACGAGACATGAGACGACTCTGGATCACGCGAATTAGTGCGGCACTGAAAGAGAATGGCATGAAATACAACATATTTATCCATAGGCTTCAGGAAAAGAAGCTTGGCGTTGACCGAAAAATTCTCGCCAATCTTGCGTTAGATTTTCCAAAGGTTTTTGATACGCTTGCAAAAGAAATCAATAAATAATTATTTATTGTAACTCTTTCGCGCGTTTTGATATACTCTTTCATGATGTCACCGAATAATGCACTTCACACATTTCAAGAAGATCTTAAATCGATCACTTCCCTTGAAAGTCTCTATGTTCTTGAAACGCAATATCTTGGCAAAAATGGGATCCTCAATGAGTCACTTAAGTCAATGAAAGATCTCGATCCTGAAGCACGAAAAGTACTTGGTCAGGAGGTCAATAAAATAAAAGGAGAAATTGTTGAGTCGATATCTATTGCAAAAAAGAAACTATTGTCGATGGTTGATGAGAACAATGCAGTTGATGTGACCCTTCCAGGAAAAAAATATGAGTCCGGAAGTCTTCATCTCGTGACCTATGCAATCGAAGAAATTAGTGCCATATTTGAGCGTATTGGATTTATTCGCATGTCATATCCTGAGATCGAATGGGAATGGTTTTCGTTTGAAGCACTCAATATGCCAGCAGATCATCCGGCACGAGATGATTTTGAAACGTTTTTTATCGATACTCCTGCGCACGAAAAATTTGGAAAAATGGTATTAACCCCACACACATCTTCAGGACAAATTCGAGAGATGCTGCGTCTGGGCAAACCACCAATTCGTATGATTAATATCGCAAAAACCTATCGACCCAATTGGGATGCCTCGCATGTCCCCATGTTTCATCAATTTGAAGGATTGTGTATTGATAAAAAAATAAATATTACTCATTTAAAGGGAACTATTGATTATTTTGCAAAGGAATTTTTTGGAGAAGATCGTGAAACGCGACTAAGACCATTTCACTTTCAGTTCACCGAACCATCATTTGAGGTAGATATTACCTGTGATCTGTGCGCGGGAACCGGATATGTGTCAGAAAGTGGTAGATCCCTCGATTCCGCTCGGGATGACCTGAAGGTCAAATGTAAGCTCTGCAAGCAAGGATGGCTTGAGCTTGGCGGAACGGGAATGGTACATCCAAATGTGTTGACGGCAGGAGGAATCGATCCAAAAGAATATACGGGATGGGCGTTTGGATTTGGCGTCGAACGCGTCATGATGATGAAACCAGGAGTTGGCTTAAACAATATGAGAGCACTCTACGATGGAGACATCAGAGTTTTGGAACAATTTTAATATTTTCCGATGTCATTCCCGCGCAGGCGGGAATCTAGAAATTAACAGAATGGATCCGTCTCCATGAAAATAGGGATCGGGATCGGGGATGACAATATAATTATGAATATAAAAATTACGTACGACTGGCTCTTGGAGTATCTTGAAACTGATGCTGACCCGTATGAAATGCAGAAATTCCTCTCCCTCTGTGGCCCTTCCATCGAAACAGTAGAAAAAATAGGGGAGGATTATGTGTTTGATATTGAGATAACGTCAAATCGGATCGATATGGCAAGCGTTTTCGGCGTTGCACAAGAAGCACAAGCCATTCTACCCCTCTTTGGAAAAAAGGCGAAACTGAAGTTTAATCCACTGCAGACATATTCTTTTGAGAATCTGAAGGCTGAACCTACCAAAACACATAAATTATCGGTACAGATTGAAGATCCCGCTCTGGTTTCGCGATTTACGGCGATTGTGCTTGACAATGTGCTCATTGCACTATCACCAGATGTGATCTCAAAACGATTGAAGCTTTCTGGCATAAAATCAATAAACAACGTCGTTGATATTTCAAACTATCTCATGATTTCCCTTGGTCAACCAGTACATATGTTTGACTATGACCAGATTAAAGACGGCGTAATGAAAGTCAGAAGAAGCAAAAAAGGCGAAAAGCTTACTACACTTGATTCAAAAGAACTCATTCTTCCCGGCGATGATATAGTGATCGAGGATGGGTCGGGAAGACTCATTGATCTCTGTGGCATTATGGGAGGTGAAAATTCATCAATAAAAGATGATACAACACGAATCGTCTTTTTTGTACAAACATATGACAAAAAAGCAATCAGAAAAACCTCAATGCTGACGGGTCAACGAACGCTTGCCGCAACCTATTTTGAAAAAGGACTTGATCCAGAACGAGTTGAATCGACATTTGCCTATGGTATTGAGCTTTTGCAAGAGCTGACCGAAGGAGTCGTCTGCTCTGAACTTACCGATATATATCCGCACAAAAAACAAGAAACTCACGTGAAAGCGTACTTGAAGGATATTCAACGAGTGATTGGCGTCCCAATTGAAGAGGAAAAAGTAACCTCAATATTGACTCATCTTGGATTCATCGTTGAAAAACATGAAGATACCGAGCTTGCCTACCCCGATGGTGTTTACTTTGACGTAACGGTGCCTACGTATCGCGTTGATGATGTATCAATTCAAGAAGATATTATTGAGGAGGTTGCCCGAGTGTATGGCTACCATAATCTGCCAAATACCATATCCCCTCTGACCTATATAAAACAACCGAAACATATTTCAAATCTTCATACCGTACAATATCGAACGAAGTATTTTCTCAAACACCTCGGGCTTCATGAGTTTCTCAATTACTCCATGGTCTCGGGCGACCTTCTCAGTACTCTTGATTATCAAATCTCCAATCATCTCAAAATTGCAAATACCATCTCTTCGGAAATTGAGCACATGAGAACCTCTCTTCTCCCCTCACTTATCAAAAATATGAAAGATAATAGTGGCAGAAAAAATCACTTAAAACTATTTGAATTTGCAAAAATATATGAGCCACGGGCAGGCGATCTTCCCCAGGAGCTTCATCGACTGGGCATTGTCGTAAACACAGATTTTGATGATTTGAAAGGAATCATATCTGCGCTCTTTCAAGAACTTAATATTGGGAATATCTTGGTCAAATCTGGAGAGCACAAACTCATGAGCAATGCTGCGTCAATATATAGGGGAGACGATATGATTGGATCATTTGGCACGCTTCATCAAAAATATGCTGAAAAGCTCAATCTGACTGAACAAATGTATATTGCAGAGATTGATTTCGAATCGATAATTCAGAATTACCAAATACAACATACATTCAAAGCACCACTTCAATATGCGATGGTAAAACTTGATCTTACCGTCATAAAAAAGATGTCGTATCAAAAAATGCGTGACATATCATTTGAAAACTCAAAGCTGCTCCAAAATATTGAATACGTCAGTTCATTTGAAAATAAAATTTCTCTCCGTTTTTATTTCTCATCAGAAACAAAAAATATTACTGAAAAAGAAGCGTTGCTTGAACTCGAACAGATTCGGACTGCGTTGAATTCATGATACAATATCAGTGATGAGACCTCCCATCACTACCTATCTTTTTGACCTTGACGGCTGTATTGCAGATACCCTTCCCCTGTGGCTTATAAGCTTTCAACAAACATTTAAGACGTTTGATATTGTTATTTCAAATGAGGAGATTATTCGAATAGGTTTTCAAAGAATCCACGAAACAGACTTTCATATCGATAAAGATCGCTTTGTAGATGAATTGTATGTTAACTACGAAGCAAATTTCATCAACGCACCCCTGCACAGTGGCGCACTCAATCTTCTCAACATTCTCAAAGAGAACGATCACAAGGTCGCGCTCATCACGTCTTCGCAACGGAAGGTAGTTGATTTGTATCTTTCAAAAAATAAAATTGATATGTTGTTTGATTGTACGTTTGCGTGGGAAGACACAAAAAAGAACAAGCCTCATCCGGAACCACTCTTGAAAGCGATGCATACGCTTCAGTCAAATCCAGAGAATGCCGTCATGATCGGGGACAGTGATGTCGATATTATTGTTGCACAGGCTGCCGGGGTTATGAGCGTATGGTACCATCCCCCCGCAAATAATCTCTTTTATAAAAAAGATGCATTTGCTCTTCATAATCCGGATAAGACGATACAAAACTTTAGTGAATTAATATCAATACTGAAATAAATATGAATACAAAACTGGTGCAGTTTCTCTCAACAGATAATCTTCGTCTTCCCGGACTGCTTTACGAACCGAAGGTAAAAACCAAAAAAATCGCACTTTACCTTCATGGGTGCGGTAGTGCCTCTATCTTTTATTCAGATAAAGTAAATATATTTGCAAAACATTTACTTAAAAATAATATTGCATTCTTTCCCTTTAACAATAGGGGAGCACATTATATTAAAACAGTAAAACACGTGCTTCCTGACGGAACGGAAGAACGGGTTCGAGTTGGAACATCCTATGAACTGATTAAAGATTGTGTCAAAGATATTGATGGAGCGGTAGAATTCTTGCGCAAAAAAGGGTATGAAACATTTTATATATTTGGCGAATCGACAGGGGCTAATAAAATTGTGGTGTATGATCATTATGCAAAAAATAATCCCTTTACCAAGTATGCACTCCTGGGGGGCGGAGATGATACGGGATTGTATTATGATGAAATGGGCAAGAAAAACTATGCTTCAGCAATCAACAAAGCAAAAGAGGTGATTGCAAAGGGAAATGGGATGAAGCTTGTCCCAAAATATATATCTGAATATCCATTCTCCTATCAAGCGCTTTACGACGTCTTAAACCCCAATGGAGATTACAACATCTTTCCGTTTAATGAATATATGAATAAACTGAACCTTTCAAAAAAAGAACTGTTTGGTGAATTTAAGAAGGTGAACAAAAAAACATTAGTCATGTATGGGGCGCAGGATGAGTATTGTTATGGCGATGTGAAAAAATGCGTGAAAATATTGGAAAATCAGGTACAACTCAAGAAGAATTTTACCTTTCAGACGATTCCTAATTGTGGGCATGGCTTTGAGGGAAAAGAAGAAGAGCTGGCGACAGTGGTTGCCGATTTTTTTAGCAATAGTTAATCAGTAGTGATCCTAATTTGAATAATCCTCATTTACGGAAAACTTCACTTCAGAAGAGGTCACCTTATCCTTCTCGTTTCTCGCCTCAACTCTGATCATGTGTTTTCCATTTTCAAACTCAAATGTCTCGCGCACTTCATCACGATTTCCGGAATATTTTTTCTTCTCTTCCCCATCAATAAATATTTTAGTTTCTCTGATTGGCTCAAGTGAGGTAATTTTTGCAAAAATTTCAATCGACTTTGAATCTACCCGTCGTTCATTTTCTGGATTCTTGATTGAAATGGCAACTTCATCAGATCTCGCTTCTGAAGTCTCCGTGGGATAATGAAATTTCCCGTCGTCTTGTGCACGTGCCCACTCATCGATTGCGTTCTGCCAGCGATTCACCCCATCTCCTGATATGGGATCACTTTCAGTTATGACAATATATTCTTTCTCCTCATAGTTTCCTGATCGAATTTCTACGTCATTTGCGAGTTTTCCTGTTTCTTTTGAAATTTTGAGAATTTTATAATACGGAGAAGTTTCTGTCGGAGCAGTACCTTTTACAAAGTATTCGGTGCGCGTGGGATACCCACCCTTCGGGAGTCCGCCAAGATACGCATCGATTTCAACGGCTTCAACCGTATCTGGCTTTTCCATAATCCCGTCATCAAACTCGGCAAGAAGAGCCTGCATCATATCGTGCCAGATGGGAGAAGCACCGGTGACGCCTGATGCGATTTTTTGATTCATTTTTGCATTGTCGTTGTTTCCCACCCATACGCCAAGGGCGATATCCGTCGTAAATCCGACTGCCCAGTTGTCGCGTTTATCATCGGTGGTACCACTTTTGACCGCTACCGTTTTTCCAGGAATTTTAAGATACGAGTTTGGACCGAAGGTATCGATTCGCGCATTGTTGTCCGACAAGATATGTGAAATGATGAAGCTTATGTCTTTTGAAAGTACTTCTTTTGTCTTTGATTCTTTTTGTTCATATATTTTTTTACCATTGAAGTCGGTGATATCGATGATGCCATAGGGCTCGACACGCTTTCCTTCATTGGCAAATACTGAAAACGCTTTGGTAAGATCAAGCAAGGTTGTTTCTCCGCCTCCTAATGAAGCTGATAATCCCAAATTGGCAATGTTTGCATCGGTTGGCTCAAGTGCATCAAGTCCCATCTCGTATGCCTGCTGCAAGAAGTCATGGATACCTACCATCGCAAGCATTTTCACGGCGGGAACATTCAGAGAATTTCCCAAGGCAAACCGTAGTTGTACTGGTCCCCGATATTTTCCATCATAATTGACCGGCTCATAATCCTTGCCCACCACATTGGGAAACACGGTCTGGACGTCTGCAACAACACTTGCTGCAGTGTATCCTTTTTTAAGCGCAACCGCATATTCGATCGGTTTGAGCGCAGATCCTGGTTGTCTATTCCCTTGAGATACGACATCATATTTCCCGTACTCATCGTTTGAGTAATCATATGACCCAACGTACACAATAATCTCCCCCGTATCGGGCGCAATTGCAACAAGCGCGCCATTTCCCACATCATATTCATCAAGTGACTCTATCTCATCTTTAACAATTTTTTCTGCTTCTTGTTGGAGCTTCAAATCTAAGGTCGTTTTTATCTTCACCCCTTGATTTAAAATGCCGGGTCCAAATTCTTTTTCAATAAGGTCTTTAATATAAAAGACAAAGTGTGGCGCCGTAATATTGTTTGTCTGTTTTGTAAACTTGAGCTTCTCAAGCTGAGTGAGCGCCTTCTCTTCAACATCGCGATCGATATGCTCATCTTCTCTCATGCGTCGCAGTACATCTTTGGTTCGTGCTTTCCACTCATTTTTTTCTCCAATAAACGGAGAGTATATCGATGGTTGCTGGGGAAGTCCCGCAAGAAATGCCGCTTCAATAAGAGACAGATCTTTTGGTTCTTTGTCAAAGTATCCTTTTGCAGCAGAGCCAACGCCCCAATAGCTTCCGCCGTAGGGCGCTTCATTCAAATACATGGTGAGAATCTCATCTTTGTCATATTGTTTCTCCACTTGGTATGCAAGAATTGCTTCCTTTATTTTTCTCGAAAGACGTCGTTCTGAGGTAAGAAGGACATTTTTTATGAGCTGCTGGGTGATCGTGGATCCTCCTTGTGGGTTTCCAAAAAGTGAATTGATACCAGCGCGGATAATCCCAAACTCAGATATCCCTTTATGCTCATAAAATCGTTTGTCTTCAATTGATACCGTTGCTTGTTTTAAGACATCAGGAATATCTTTTGTATCAACAGGAACTCGATTTTTCCCTTCGTACATCTCATAGATCACCTCATCATTTCGATCATAAAACACCGTAGAGTTTTCTCGCGCTTCAGAAAGCTCACCAGGCTTGGGGAGATCGCGCCCATACCATGCAAACGCCACGACTGCGCCAAGATACCCAATAATAATAAAAGCAATAATTCCCACCACGCCGTAAAGCATGAGTTTTTGTTTATTGAGTTGAGGAAAACGCTTTTTTCTGCGCCGCATTGGTACGTATGCCATCAGATAATTGTAGCATATTGAGGAAGACGATCATGGTTGGACAATCAGTATCCTACTCTCGCGCTAAACTTACATATATATTTTACTGATACTTAATCATATACTTACTACTATGGAAGAACAGAGAACTCAAACCGAAGCAGTGCAATATGTAAAGAAGAACAAAAAAGACATCATAGGTAAGTTTTCGAATCTGAAGGAGTTTCCTCCAGAAAAATATCCTTTTACCATACTCATGGCTGGTTCACCTGGAGCGGGTAAAACAGAATTTTCATTGACCCTGATAAAAGAGCTTTATCAAGAAAATCCTGAATCGAAAATAGTTCGAATTGATGCTGATGAAATAAAAGAGGCAATACCTTTTTATAATGGAAAAAATTCTTATATAGTTCAAAAAGCCGCAATTAAAGGAGTGGAAGTAATTATCGATCATGTGCATCATAATTATCAAAATGCATTAATAGACGGAACTTTTGCGCATTATGCTACATCAATTAAAAACATAGCAAGATCCGTGAAATACAACAGACCTGTGAAAATTTATTATTTATATTTAGATCCGAGAATCGCATGGGATTTCACCAGAAAACGAGAACTGCTCGAAGGACGCCCAATAACAAAGAAGGATTTTATTAATGCATTTTTCCTCGCTAAAGATAATGTAAATAATGCAAAAAAACAATTTGGTAAGGCAATTGACCTTAATGTAGTTATTAAAGACATTGACAATCCTAAAAAAATTAAGCTACACTTAGATATTAATAATGTTGATAGTTATATAACTATAGGTTATAATGCAGAACAATTAAATAAAATCCTTATATGACTTTCTCAATAAACCATCTTAAAACAATTTTCCAACAGCCAAAACAATATTTTTTCTTTATTTTAAAAGCTAAAGAGAAAAAGAAAATTTTATCTAGGGCTGTATATGAGTCGAATAAACTCCAACTTAGTTTGCTC
>PFOB01000001.1:30244-36671 GCA_002792315.1 Candidatus Roizmanbacteria bacterium CG_4_10_14_0_2_um_filter_39_13
ATACTGATTAAAACAAAAAAAACCCCGTAAGGCGTTCTTCAGTGTGCTAGCTCTCAGCTAAGACATGTCTTCGCTGAAGAAGGGCTTTCGCCCACTAGCACGTGCAAAGTGTAATAGGGAAAAATTATTCTTTAGGCTGTGAAAAAGGCTGTTTCTCAAATTGTGACCTCAAATTAGGGATTTCTATTTTATCAGTCAGCTTTTCTGACATTTTTGTCATTCAAAAATATAATGAGATGGATATGTTGGCGATGGTGAAGATTTGGGGGAAATTAAGAACAGTATTTTTATAATATAATCTACTTTTTTTGTATCTTGAATAACTAATTGTTTAAACGTGCTCGTTTCAATTTCTTAGTATAGTGTTTATCAAAATTCTCTACAATATTCAGACTATAAAAATCTTTTCTTGAACTTTTAGTGTTATAAGGATCAAGATAGCGCGTTTTACTTAGTTTTTCATCTTTCATCAGCTCCTTGCGGATTTTATGAAATTTGCTATTTGTTTTGAAATCTGAAAATCTTTTGTTTAATTCTTTTACTAACGCCTTATAATCTAGAGGATACTTCTTTTTTAAAATTTCATCTTCTTCCAATCTTAATACTGGAGCATTTGGATCGTCAGTTATCTGAACGCCTGAACCGTCTTTGCTTTTACCTGCGATTATTGAAACGGGCTTTACATCTCCAATCAATCGTAGTACCGGTTTGCCTTTTTCTTGAAAGTTGCCCTGATTGATAAATTTTAGCTTTGGTATCAACTTTTTATCTATCACCAGTGTTCCGCTTTTTCCGCTTATTTCGCCAACGATAGTGTCCATAATCGCCACATTAGTCGGACCAATTTTTGATATTTTTTCAAAATGTTCCATCCAACTTTTTCTTTCTTCTTCTCTAACCATATCAAACATCATTTTCAATTCTGGATATTTAATTTTTTCACTTCTTGCGTTGTAGCGATAGTAGATTTCCGCTTCTTTTAATTCTCCGTCATTTTTAATACAGACGAGCGGTTTTGTTTTTACTTGCTGGGTATATAAAATTCCGATGGTTTTACTTTTTACGGCTATTATAAATTTTTCAAAAATGATTTCCGGTGCAAAAACACTGTTTAAATAAGCGGTAATTTTGGCTTCGTCTACATCTTCAAAATTATTGCTTTGCAGTCCGACAAGATCACGCGGTTTATCTTTAATGCCAAAAACAATATATCCGCCTTTATTATTCGCAAAGGCAACCATGCTTTTTGCGTATTTATCTTTTGAGTTCCAGTTGAAAGATTCTTTAAACTCAAGCCAGCCACTTTCGCGCGATATTATTCTGTCCGCGATTGTTTCGTGGAATAAAAATATCTTTTTGTATTCATCGCTATTTTGAAAATCTGTATTCATAATAAACCGGATAAATTACTCTTCCCAAACTCCTGCCTAAGTCTGCTCAATTCGCTTTTCGGCTTCTTGACGAAAAATTTTTTAAAAACTCACATCTACGCCCTCTTACAAAAATTCATAAACTCATCCTTAGTAAGAGTTTTTTCGCTGCCTGCGATATATTGAAAGATCCGCCAGTTATCATCACGCAAAATCGGTAGATAAAATATCTGTTGGGTTAATTTAGACGCTTGCCTATACGCTTTTTTCAATTCTTCCAATTTAATTTTATAAATATTATTATCAAAACCACCAACCATATTAGATGAAATATTTACGCTTTTTACTTCAAAAATATGCATCCGATCAAAACTATCTTTCATCACAAAATCAGGATATGAAGAATGTAGTGCGCCAAGATAATACTCAAACTTTATCGGCGAGTTAGCAACATAATTTTTACCCCACAGATATACTTGTTTTGTTTCTAAAAGTTCTGGCTCTTTTTCACCAAACAAATCAACCGCTCCGGCTTTTGGATTCTGCTTGCCAACTGTTACTCTTTTACCAACCCGCCCATTACCATCCGCTGTATCATCTTTTGTCAGATCTTTTAACATCTCCGTCCATTCTCGCTCCGCCTCGCTATCAAAAGAAAACTTATCTTTCCCGTCGTTTCGTTTCCACACCCAATCGCCGATATTCACATAATTGCCATTGTCCGTATAGTGCGAAGTCGGCGCAAAAGATACTTCTACATCTTGCCCTTTTTCATCTTTCACCACTTCCATACTTCTCTCATAATCATTCACATATTGACTGCTCTCACTCGCCACCGCCTCAATATTCTCGGTGAACTCACGCCATTTTGCGTACGTCATCGCATAATTTTCACCCATTTCTCGCACACCATTTTCAGCTTTTACAAAATCCCTCCATAAGGCAAAAATAGAACTTGGTGCAGATACGACAGATTGACTGGCCAAGAATGTTGCCAGATTAAAACTAGCCTTTTTCGTCAAAGTTTTTAAGCGTGTTGTTTTAATCTTGATCTCATCGGTAATTATACAGCTATCTTGCCATAACTTTACACCATAACTCTTTCGCAAGTCTTCGGGAACAATCCCCCAAATCCACGCAGTCATGGCTAGTTTTTGTGCATCTTCTGATAATGATTCAAAATCAAGTAGCCGTGGGTTTCGTCTTACCCGCCCCATTACTTGCTCGTCAAGTTGCTTGCTATGGACATCTCGTATTTGATACAGCATGCAAGCGCGGGGAATATCCCACCCTTCGGTAATCACCATTTTGAAAATAATAATATCAATCGTGCTAGAGTTTTCTTTGGCATAATCTTTCCATTTGCTCACGGGCAACTTTTTCGCCTTAAAAGTGTCGTTGGTATCGCACTGCTTCTCCTCATTGACAATCAGCATCCACTTCAAATCCGTGTGTTCGGCTTTGTTCAATTCTTTTTTTATCTCAGCAATTTCAGCATCCGCTTTGTCTTTGTTGCTAATCTGGATAATGAGGCAGGGGTTTACGCCAAGCAGGTTGCGATAATCCTTTTTCACTTCTTCAAACTTTTCAATCGCACTCGCCACCTTTATATTTTGATCATCAATCAACTCAATATCTTTGATTAGTTTCGCATTTACCGCGTCATCATTTTTAATCTCCACATCAGGGTGTTGCCCGCGTGAGAGTTTTGGTGTGGCGGAAAAGTTGTATATTTTGGTAAAAAACTTTTCCGATAAATTGTCCAGGTTGTTGGTGGCAATATGGCATTCGTCTTTGATGAGATAGACTTTTTTTTCTTGTCCTCCCATCCACTCTGCACCCGTCATATTCTGCAAAAAACCTTCCATCGCCCCTTGCATGAGTCGTCCGCCTTTTTTATACAAATCTCGGGGCAAAAGATACACACTGTAGTCGGTTGGCACAAACAACCGCTCTTCACCCGCAATCTGGCTACTGATAAGATACGGTTTTAATTTTGGAAAATTACCCTTTGCCGAGTATTCTTGAAACTTCTCATAATTTTGTGTGGCGAGATCACCTTTTGAGAGCGTGGACACGAGAAAAATCACATTTTTGTCCGCCGACAAAATGCGATTCATCATCTCCGCCATCATATAGGTTTTACCGCTTCCGGTTGGCGCTTTGAAAGTCATCTCGTCTTGCGAGGAGGTGAGTTCAACAATGGCAGAGACAGCATTTTGTTGTAGATCTATGGCTTCTTGTCTCATAATTATTTGTCTTTAAGGGTTTTTTGCGTGCCTTCAAAATTTTCACACACCCATTTTATTTTTTCATTCACTCCGAGTTTTTCCTTGCCATACAATGTCTCATCTATTTGCGTAAACGGATCATCAGAATACGGCGCCACAGTGGCAATATCATAAACATCAAGATTATCGCCGAGAGGTTTATTTTTCTCGTTCCACTTAAAGTCTTTGGTGCCGTCATAGCACTCGCCGGTCATCACTCGTTTGAGTCGTTTGCTGGTAACATCGTTAACGATACCGTTTGGTGTGATGTCGGTTATCTCGTTTGTATTTGCCAAAATAAATTGCCTTTTCCCGTCGTCTTGTTTATTGAGTTCCAGTACCGCTTGTCCTGTAGTGCCAGATCCAGCGAAGAAGTCAAGGACGATTGCATCTTCAATCATTGTAGATTTCACTAAGTTTTCTATTAGTTTGATTGGTTTTGTATATTCAAATAAGATATCACCAAAAATATCCTGTTGCTCCTTTTCACTATCTTGATTATCTCCCCATTCTAACAGTAAATCCGTTATTGACTTAGCTTTATCTTTTTCGGTTTCTGAGACATCTCGTCTTAGTCCCTTGTTTATCGTTATAAAAAGTAAATTCTGACGAATGTATTCATCTATTTTATCTTGAGAAACCGAAAATTGTGCCTTAACATCTACTTCGTTTATTGTTTTTCCATTTTCGTAAATAACATCGTTTAGATATTCTATTTGCATAGATTTTATAGTGTATTTACCTTTCTCAATTTTTCCATTACCACTTATCTTTACGCGAACGCCTTTATTAAAATGTCTTAGTGATACAGAGTTGTTAATATTAACTACTTTTTTTGTGGAGTCTGATATTTTTTCAATAGATAATTTACCAACTTGAGATTTTATCTTTCCATATATGAGAACATATTCCATCACCTTAGCTGTATGAGTTCTCAGAAATGAAGGTTGCTTCTTTTTTTTCCAATGAAGACTGTCTATAAAATTATTCTCCTCAAATACTTCATCAAAGAGCCCTTTCACATACGCATGATTTTTGTCATCAATACTACAAAATATCACGCCATTATCACTCAAAAGCTGGCGGGCGAGGACAAGGCGTGGATAAAGCATGGAAAGCAAATTGTCCCGCGTGATCGCATTCTCATAATTCGTCTGTGCGAACTCACCCATAGAGTCTTTACCGTATGGTGGATCAATATAAATCACATCAATATTGCCACGATATTCAATCAGGAGGTTAAGGAGTGCATCATAGTTGTCGCCGACGATGAGCTTGTGCGTAAGTGCATTTTGTCCTGAACAAAAACTTAATTTTTCGTTTTTCTTAAAATACTTTATCGTGTCCGTCATCTTTTCCAGTCGTTTGTCAAAATGAAAGCCCGTGCGTTTATAGGTGGTGCCGAGTTCGGCGATCATTATGGCCTCGTTGATTGTCTCAGCTTGCTCTATGAGTTTTTTTAAGAGGTCAGCATTCGTCTTTTCTATAATCTTGTCGCCAATGCGCTTGTCCAACTCGTCGATTAAATCATCTTTCACTTTTTTTATTTCGTTTGTCATAGTATTTTTCATAAGTATTATTTTTTAAACTCCCTAATATATTTTCCAAATACTTTTTGAACTAAAATTATTTTTTCATAGAGCCATGTAAAGTACTCTTCTGAGCGGTCTTGATCAAAAACATTAGTAACCTCTTTTTTAATTCTTATCCCCGATGCCTTGCGGGCAATCCACCATTTAACACTTTCTCCGATTTCACTTTCAATTAAATCCTTTTTAGTGTTTAAAAAAGTATACAGCTCTTTATTATTCGAGATATACAAATCACATGTAATAAGATTGTCTCTCGTATTAACAGTTAAGCTTAAATGAGCCTCGGAACTGCCAATGCTAACATCATACCAGTGTTGAGGTCGGGGAGTCTGTAATCGAATGCGTTTATCCGTATTTTGTACAAATGATTTAAAAGCCTTCCAAAATTCTAGTTGTTGAAGTTTTGTATTAGTTAGTACCCCAGTCGATTGTGTTGTTTTAATTGTTTTTGCCCACTCGTTGGGACTTACCATGATTTCAAATTTTGGAGCCGGATTTGAACCATCAATTTGCCAGAGCTCTATCTTTAACAAAAAGAAACCAATGTTTTCATCGGTATGTTCGTTTAACCACTCAATAGCTTTTTGATGTTCCTCTCGAACATCTTTTACAATCCATATAATTATTTCTGCATCGTATCCCGACGCATAGGTAATTATTTTTCCTAAGTGATCGTGGTTAGTATCTTCAAGCTGATTCTCAATAATAATTTTACGATTTGATGCTTCCTCTTCTGCAAGTATGTCTACATTGAATTTACCAACATACGCCTCAGTCTTGATTAATTTTATAGTAACGCCAATCTCTTCACTTAAAACATCTAAATTTTCTTCTTGGGCTAGCCAACTCGTGAAATCAATAGCTTCATGACCCCATACATCACGCAACTCAATTTTTCCCAGTTTTGACAATGTTTTTTTCATAGTTAAAAATCAAGCTTTATTTTTTTCTTACTCAGTATATTCTATCCCGAAAATCAATTTATTCCTTGTCCCATTATAGTCAAAAAAACAATCTTTATCGAAGTTAATCTGGGGGTTTCCATTTTATGCCATCGAATAAACATTTATTATTGCAAACCACTTCAGGAGAAAGTTCAATAACTTAAGATTTATTATATAATTTTAAGACTTAATTGCCAAAATATACGGCTGTAATTACTCCTTTAGATTGTTACAATGACCTTTTATTATCA
>PFOB01000024.1 GCA_002792315.1 Candidatus Roizmanbacteria bacterium CG_4_10_14_0_2_um_filter_39_13
AGGTCGGACCACAGCTTGGCTTTTGGAAACCAGTGGTGATCAGTCATCATATGCTTATGGGTCTCACTCCCCCCTCTAAAATCGAATCTGAACTCACCGATGAAGATAAAATATCACGAGTAATCGCTCTCAAAATGTCCAAATCCAACCCTGATTCAGCGATATTTATGACTGACTCGACAAAAGATATTAAACGGAAAATTGGAAAAGCATGGGCTCCTGAGGGGGAAATCAAAGAAAATCCTGTTCTAGAATACTGCAAATATATATTATTCGAATCCTTCGACGAGCTCAGGATTTCACGTCCGGAGAAATTTGGGGGCAACAAAGCATACAAAACATATATAGAACTTGAGCTGGATTATGCCTCAAAAGCACTTCACCCAATGGATTTGAAAAATACAGTAATAACTCTTCTTGATGAGCTTCTCCAACCGGTGAGAAAGCATTTTGAAGAAAATGAAGAAGCAGCTGCGCTCCTCAAACAAGTGCAATCCTTTCAGGTAACAAGATAAATTACCTCACTTTCCACGGATCAAATCCATTTCGGCAGTTCATTGCTGTCCAGTACTGCTTTCCTTGTTGAATTGTAGCAGATCGAGAAGACTCAAAATCATTGAGCCTTACAATTGCTGCAGCTGGGAGATTGCTTTTTGTTGCAAATGAGTCAACATTATCATTCCACTCTGCAAAAAGGGTTTGGTTAACATCACAATTAGCTCGAAGATTTAATTCGTATGTATCAGCTGCCAGACAGGAAGAGCTTGGTGACACCTTCACCGTATCACCTGCAAATAATCCTTTGCCGCCATTCAACTCCTGAAGGTCTAAATATGACAGGTTTGGGGCACATGCCTGAGCTATTATAGAATATGAATCACCTGTTCCAACAATAACGAGCTTATATACTTCTGGGTCACGAGAGGCTACAACTTGAGCAACATCTTCAGCACCACCACACCCAAAAAGCACCGATAAGATTACTATTCCTAAACTTGTTGCGCCAGCTTTTTCACGAAGTGATAATTCAGACCATCTCCTTCGTTTTTCCATGTTTACATACCAAATATGTAATAAGTAGGTATTATTACATATTATAGGCTATATGTCAATACCTGAAAGATTTTTCCTTTATATGCGAGTTGCATCTCATTTATCTTCGTATGATATACTAATTCCCATATGAAACCAGACCTCAAAGCACTCACTAACCTGATCCGGTATGACATTCTCACCATGACCACTGCAGCAGGTTCTGGTCATCCAACGACCTCACTTTCGGCGGTCGAACTGATGACCGCACTGTGGTTTGATGGTCATTATCAATACGATCCCAACGATCCGAAATATATTTTCAACGATCGTATGATTTTTTCAAAAGGCCATGCGTCTCCCCTCCTGTATGCTCTATACCATGCGGCAGGATGGATAGAATACGATGAGCTTCTCACGCTTCGACAATTTACCTCTCGTCTTGAAGGGCATCCCACCACAGATCTTCCTTGGGTAGATGTTGCGACAGGATCTCTCGGACAAGGTCTTTCAGTCGGTATTGGTATGGCCCTCGGGATCAAACTACAGATGAAATCGCAAAAAATGAACGTGCAACGAGAACCAAATGTATACGTTCTGATGGGTGACTCTGAGTTTAGCGAAGGACAGGTCTATGAAGCGCTTCAAGTCGCATCTGAATATAAGCTTAATAATCTGATTGGCATTCTCGATGTGAATCGTCTTGGTCAACGAGGTGAAACCATGCTTGGATGGGATATTAAGACGTACAAAGAACGCATTGAGTCTTTTGGATGGAATACCATCGTGATTGAAGAGGGAAATGATATTGAGGCTGTCCAGAAAGCTATTGCACAACTTTCAACAGATGGATCGAATCCCACAATGATCATTGCAAAAACTAAAAAAGGAGCAGGAATTTCTTCTGTTGAAGACAAAGATGGTTGGCATGGAAAGCCCCTGCCAAAAGAACTGATGGAAGAAGGAATTAAAGAACTGGGAAAGATTGATAAAGATATGCGCGGAACAGTAGAAATGCCTGAAAAAATTGTATTAGAAAATAGTTCAAATACCGAATCTCTTGCTCAATCCTTCGACATTCCGGCCGAACCGCAAGCGACACGCGAAGCATATGGTGCGACACTTAAGCTTATTGCAAAAGACCAACGAGTAGTAGTTTTGGACGCTGAGACTTCAAACTCCACATTTGCAGAAACTATGAAAGAAGTTGCTCCTGAGCGATTCTTTGAGATGTTTATCGCCGAACAAAATATGGTATCGGTCGCACTCGGAATGAGTAAAATTGGACTCATCCCCTTTGCCTCAAGCTTTGCAGCATTTTTGTCGCGCGCATATGATCAGATCAGAATGTGTCAGTATTCAGCACCAAATGTAACAATCGTCGGATCGCACGCAGGGGTATCTATTGGAGAAGATGGCTCATCTCAGATGGCTTTGGAAGATCTGGGCATGATGCGCTCACTTCTGCATGCAGTCGTTTTGTATCCATCAGATCCTGTTTCAACGATCAAACTCGTTGACGAACTCAGAACGCACGATGGACTTTCCTATCTTCGCCTCACCCGTGCAAAAAGCGAATCACTCTATGAAACCAATGAATCATTCCCAATCGGCGGATCAAAGGTGCTTGTTTCGTCTGAAAAAGATGATGCTGTCATCATTGCGGCAGGTATCACCGTACACGAAGCGCTTAAAGCTCAAAAAGAACTTGCTGAAAAAGGCACAAATATTGCAGTCATCGATGCATACTCGGTCAAACCACTTGACACTCAAACAATCGTCAAATACGCCACAAAAACAGGCCATGTGATCGTTGTGGAAGACCACTATCCTGATGGCGGACTTGGGGATTCGGTGAGACAAGCACTTGATGGAATGGATGTCAAATTCACTCACCTTGCCGTCGGAAAGACACCTCGATCCGGCACGTCAGCAGAACTTCTCAATTTTGAGAAGATTGACGCCGAAGCGATTGTAAAAGCGGTACGATAACTAATTCACAATCCACCAGCTAAACTCACTATCTGCATCAAGTGGCCTATTGAGCTTGAGGACAAAGCCCTCTCCATCATTTCGTTCAGATATCCAATATCTCGTGGCAGGTTCATAGTCTCTGATAAAGGTGACATAAATGAGCGAATCCTGTGTGACAGCTTCGGTATAGACCACGATCTCTTCATTCCCTGCTGGAATCAATGAATCTCCTGCTGCAGCACTCTTTGTATTAGACGTATCGATGACAAATTTTTGTGCAGAAATAACCCCATCAGATGCTATGTTTCCTGCGGTATCAATTGATACGAGCCCTCCCATAAACTCAACATTTGCGAGTCGTCCTGCTTGAAGTCTCAAGGGATCACCTAACGTATTTATTGTGCCCTCAACCCCATCAATCACCATTTGGCCTGCCATCAATGTATTTACTACAGATAAGTCATATATATTTGCTTTGTCTGTTACCGTCAAATTTGAGATGGTTGCAGCGTCATTAAATATCGCTGGTGTTTGATCAGCGAGAACTGCAGAAATAGTTACCTCCTTATCATAATCATTTTTCATATCATAAATAAGTGCGCGAAGAGATGTTAATTCAGCAGATATTGTCGCTACCGATTGATCATCAAGTCGAACAACAGGATTATTCTGCTGATTTTGAAGGTTCTCAAGAGTTGTTGACAATCCCAACACATCTCCTTTCAACGAAGTTACATCGCGCACAAGCTCCTCTTCAACGGTCTTTTTAAGTGCGAGAAACTCGGGGCTTGCTTCTTCTGCAACGTCCATTGCCTCAAAATCAACGACCGGTAAATTACTTGTATCAGCTTGTAGCGTCTCAATCGCACCTGAGCTATTGAGTTCAAGTTGCGCACGTTGAAGATTACCAATACTTTTTTGTTGATCTTTCATAATTTCAAGAAGATATATCGGTAATCGATCATATTTTAATGCATCAGGACGACCGGATTGATCGTATACCACAAGATCGCTCAGTCCAAGAGCGTCAACTTCTTCCGCGATATATCCAATGGTATGCATGTTTGTTTTTTTAAAGTCGTATGAGACCGGATTCAGCTGAAGAACTTTTGAATAATCTGCAGAAAATGATTGAATATTATCTTTGTATCGTGCTGATGAGCTATCTTTCCAAACATTTCCAGCTGCATCGATAACAAGAGTCGTCCCCGTACTTGAACCAAGACCACTAATCGAAAGTTTCGACCCCGGTGAGGTAGTCCCAATACCAACGTTTCCTTCTATGATCAATCCCCCATCGGGAGGAATAGCTACGTTCGTGAATAATGATCCGGCTGCAGTTGTTCCAATACCAACGCCCCCCGCAACTGACAACCGAGCAGTTGGCGCAGTGGTTCCGATCCCAACGTTTGCATTAAACTCAAAATCACTATTCACATCATCAATGCGAAAGTACGTATTATTCAATGAGTTCCCATAATCACCAAGAATATACTCATGTCCTGCCCCATCGATACGCAAGTGTACTTTTCCACTTCTCTCAACCACAAAATAAGAGGTTGGAAGTGTCGTACCGACGCCAATATTGCCATTTGCCGTTACAACCAGTCCTACATAAGCAGATCCACCTTTAATTTGAGCCGTACCTTCAACTTGAAGCATTCGTGAAATATTTGTCGTCCCAATACCTACATTACCACTACTATTTACGATAAGTCCTGTAGTTGAGCTTGATCCCATAAGCTGCGCAGTCCCCTTCACTTCAAGAGCACTAGCTGGAGTCACTGTCCCAATACCAACTTCCCCATCACTATCAACAAAAAGCCCAATCAAACCAGGGTTTCCTTTGAGTTGTGCAGTACCTTCAACCTGAAGTTTAAATGAGGGATTTGTAGTCCCTATCCCTAAATTTCCATTGATGCTTAATACATCATTCCCAAAATCGCCGTATATAAGCGGTTGGGAAGAATTTGAATTTTCAATATATAGTTTGTTATTTCCAAGTTCAGAATATCCAGCTTTATACCCGATCAATATGTTTCCTGTTTTACTATGAACCACTCCTCCATATCCTGCCTGATACCCAATAATCACATTGTTTGCACCTGACTGATTATTGAAATTTGCTGCATCTCCGATGATGGTATTATTTGATCCGGTTGTGTTGAGAAAAGCTGATTGTTCTCCAATGATTGTGTTACTGCCTCCCGATATGGTCGAAGCTCCCGCAGCTCGTCCAACAAATGTATTTGCAGAACCCACCGTCAATGAAAGCCCGCTGAACTGACCAACAAGAGTATTATTGCTTCCCGTTGTATTTGCTTCTCCTGCGCGCATTCCGGCAAATAAATTATTTTGCCCATCACTTCCTGAAACATGTGAAAGAGCCGTTCCTCCATCTCCCAGAACCAGAGTACCCGAAAAATATGAGCTTGATTGATCAGGAAGATAGATGGCTTGAGTTCCATTTATCCCAATCTTGCCAGCAATATCAAGAGGAAAAGATGCCGCAGTGCGACCAATGCCTACATTTCCCGCCGCATCAATAATAAACGGCGTTGCATCAGAGGTAGAATCATTTACGCGAAATGACAATGATGATCCTGTATTGGTTAATGATAATGGTACGCTCGTTCCGGTTGAGATCGACATATAGTCTCCAATTGTTGCCGGCGTTAGCTCTCCACCGCCCGATCTGCTCCAATATCCGCCGCCGCCGCCTGATGCGATCCAATCAAACACACCGGTTATTCCATTATAAGAGAGCACATATCCATCCGTCGGTGTCGTTGCATTGTCATTGATGTCATCAGGATGAATTGTTCCATTGGTGATCTCACTTGACTCAATGGTTTGACCAAGAAGCGAGACATTACTCGATAAAGCCCCATCTGCAACCGTACCACTTGATGAGATTGTTAATGCATCAGAAATATACGCATCGACAATTGGCGTTCCATTCCATGTTCCGCTCGTAATTGTTCCAACAGTGATTATTGATGATTGACCCGGATATGTATCAGATATTTTCAAACCAGATGCAGATTTCGATAGCGTCACCCCATCAAGTTCAAGTTGAAATTCCGACCCTACAAGCTCAATACCCTCTCCATCAGCTGAATAAATGGTACCTGAGTTTGTCAAATCAACCCAACCTGACGTTGTGTATACGTATAAATTCTCATCGCTTGAATTGAAATATACTTTTCCCGCAGATGTTGCCGGCGCTGTCCCCGGAATATAGATCAAATCTGGCACACTTTTGCTCGAAAGGGTTTGGTTATCGGTCGTACCAACAACATCTCCGGAGGGTGCTGTTTTGGTCGCCCAGGTGTCAAGATCAGCGTCCCATGCCTGAACACTCGATCCGATATCTCCCGATGCAAGGATTGATTCATTTCCAATATACAATGTGGTTGATGTGGCACCGTTACTTGCATCATCAATGAGGCTACCCGAATCATCAAGTCCCACATGAATTCCGGCGGTGATCAACGCATCACCAACAACATGAAGCGTGTCAGTTGGTGCAGAAATACCCACACCAACATTTGCATTCAAAAAGCTGATGATGTCAGTTGCCTGGTCATCAAATGAGATTCTTCCCTCAGTAGCTCCAAAGCCAAGCCACTGATCATCTGCCGTTGCTGAACTGAAAAATGCCACCCCACTTGCAACCGATCCAACTTGCGTGATATCTCCTGCACCGACTCCTCCTCCGGTTGCCGCTTCCCAGGTCAGAACACCACTGCCATCATTTGCCAACACGTACCCTGATCCTGCAGCTTGAGAAGGAGGAAGTGAATATATTAAGCTTGACGCCAAACTATCGGGGGCTTTAAATCCCGTATAATTTGTCCCATTTGCCAAGAGTTCCATATATCTGAGCTCTCCCGTCTCACCGGCAGATGTTCCAAATGGATTTATCTGAACTGAGGCTGCGGTACTACTTTCGATCGTTAATAAGCTCGATCCTCCGGTCGTTCCGATACCAACGAATGTTCCATCATCATAAATTAACGAGTTGGTGAGATCAAATGATCCATTCCACTTGGCTACATAATTTTGAGTTCCCGTGCCACCCAAACCTGCACCGGTTCCCGCACAGTTTCCCGTTGTTAGACAAATTGTTCCATCAGCGTCTGGAATGGTAAGCGTACGAGTAGTCAAGGTTGATACCGTACTCAGCTGAAATTGAACCTTTTTTGTATTATCAGTTTCATCTTGAAAATAGGTCGTTGAATCAGTGAGGGTTTTATTTGTTAATGTTTGAGTGTCGGTCGTACCTACAACAGTGCCGGACGGCGCTGTTTTTGTCGCCCATGTGTCAAGATTTGTATTCCATGCTTGTACGTTCGTACCAATGACAAGTCCAAGAGTTGATTGTGCGGATGAAGCATCAATATCATCAAGTAACGTGCGGGCAAAAGAAGTTAATGAGGTAGTTGCATAGGTGTCTGATCCCGTCAGATAAATCATCTCATCTGCCGAGGTTGATAGACCAGAAATACTTTGAAGTCCCGCGTCATATGCCTGAACGCCGCCGGGAGTTCCAACATCTCCACTGGTCAATATCGATTCATTTCCAATGTATAAAGTGGTTGAAAGCGCACCATTTGTCGTATCGTCAATTAAAGAGCTCGTAGCATCGGTCCCAACATGCAATCCATCGACGGCAAAAATACTTCCATTTACATGTAATGCGTCAGTAGGATTGGTCGTACCAATGCCAATATTTCCCGCTGCTGGAGCGTAAAGCTGCGTACCATTTATTCTAAAAACTCCGGTTCCGGTTGAAACCGTAATATCGTCTGACCCACTTCCATTTCCAAGAAGCACTGATCCCGTAAGAGAAGTGGCAGAGCCTGCTAACACATTTACTGTCCCCGTCATGTTAATAATGTCTCCCGATCCATTCCCAAACGTCAAAGTATCACTGCCACTTGATGCAAGAGATACATCTCCATTTACATCAAGTCTCACGGTAGGGTTTGTTGTTCCGATACCGACATACCCTTCGATGATTAATCCTCCGTCAGGAGCTTTTTTAGTATGATATACAGACGAAATATTTGTCTTGCCGATACCAACCCCCCCTGCCACAGATAATGTTGCTCCCGGTGTTGACGTTCCGATACCAACATTTCCATTGTCAAACAATGTTGAGTTTGCAAGAGCATACGTTGATGACCATTTTGAAATATAGTTTGTGGTACCCGATCCACCTATTCCTGCTCCCGTTCCCGCACAGTTTCCGACAGATAAACATATCTGACCACCGACATCAGGAAACTCCCAGGTACGATCACTGGTGAGATCAACACTCGTAATGGTTCCTTTATGAGCGCTTGCGCCCGCACTGACGGGGCTTATCCCGATCGGATCTGTTGCATCTGGAGCAACGAGAAATGCATCTGGAGCTACTGATGAATTTCCAACAATGACATTTCCACTCGAATCAACACGGAAATAATTCTCGCTATTATCATTCGTAGAGACATTGAATATATCATTTGTTCCCCCTGGAGCTTGAGATACGATCAATCCGGTCATACTCGCACTTTGCGGCACAATGATTTGAGTAACCGATGGATTATCAATGAGACAATGAGGACATGCGCCACCTCCCGATGCTGTTTCCCAAGAAAGCGCGCTCCCACTAATTGACAATATCTGTCCATCCGACCCAATTGCCAACCGCGATAGCGTGCCTGGTGCCGATGCATAGAGCAAATCACCCGGTAGATATGCTGTTAAACCTGTTCCCCCATTGCCAACGGGTAATGTTCCTGAGACATCTGTCGAAGCGAGGCCTACCGCAGAAGAAGTAACCAAGCCAACTGCAGAAATATGAGCAATTCCCTTGCCATAAAGGCCAAGGGTGACTGTTCCATTTGTTATCAAATTCCCCGTTGCCGTAAGGTTTCCCCCAACTGACACCAACGTTCCAGAATCGGTAATAATTGAGTTGCCAAGCGTTGATGCGCCGGTAAATTTTGGAAGCGTATTTGTCGTTCCGGTGCCGCTTACCGATCCGCCCAGCCCAACACAGTTTCCTCCCGTGTCACATACTTGATTTCCGTCTTGGTATATCGTGTTTCCATCAATTCTTCCAGTCACATCAAGTGCTGTCAACGAGCCAACCCCCGTAACTCCCGTATATGCCCCTGAAAGCACCGCCGTTGGAAGTGTCCCGGTATAACTTAATGAGTCAAGAGCAAGTGTCCCTGAGGTAAGCGTACCGGTGTTGTCTGTGTCGAAAATATATGCTTCAATTTCTGCTTCTGAAAGTTTGGAATCGTCAAATGTTTGGTTTGAAGTAAGTGTGATCGTTTTTCCGCTTGTTGTAACAGTGATATTTGTTCCTTCTAGATTTATATCTCCCGTCAGCTCTTCAAGCGAAACTACTCCATCATTGACAATAGTTGGTTTTTGTTTGTCGCCGGTCAGAGAAATCCCACTCCCCGCGGTAAGACTATAAATGATATTTGGTGCAGTAATATCTTCTTGGAAAAGTACTGTATTTGTGAAAATTGAAGACAAATTAAACTGCATTGAGGCGTTATCGAGTGCATTTGGTTGAGAGATAAATGTTGGCGTTGGAATACTTGTTGTTTCTCCATTGGTGCTCTTATTGTTTTTTGAGGCATAAAACTGTAAATACTCTTGGACAGAACCCAGTAGTGGACCAGCATCGGCGCGTGGGAACAGAGTAAAGTATGATAAACTCAAGATCAAAAAGAGGATAAAAACGATACCGAGAATGATATATCTTCTTTTTATTTTCATACTTTGTAGAGGGCTATAATGTAATTATGGTACAATTATTTTGAACAGCAACATTATATTCCCCTCTCATTTTTCATTATTACAGAATTTTTCAGACCATGCAATATATATAGACAGTAAGTTGGTTTTTATAAGATCAACTTATTTACTCTATATATAATGTTTTGGCTTTTGTTAAAGCTAATAGTTATTTGATTTCAATTTTGTATTATTTTATGTCAGATCTTCAATAACTCAATTTAGGAAATATTTCAACAATTGTTTTTGGAGAAAATTTTGGTATGTACTTCTTTGAAAATGTAGTCTAGAATGAATTAAGACGTCATGAAAACTATAAAAATAAATCGAATAAATACACGATCGTTTATTTTATTTCTAGCTTGTTTTTATAGTCTATTTGTTTTTCTTTTTACGAACGTGCAGATTAATTTTGCACAGGATCAATCTTTTGGTTTCTCAAGCAGAGTTATCGTCAAAGGTGACACAATTCTTGACGGATATATTGTGGCATCAAATGAAGATGGATTTTCGACCACTACCGAAGCATATCAAGATAACATCATTGGCGTTATTACTGAAAACCCTGCAGTTGAACTTAATCTGGGTAATACCGAAAATACGTATCCGATTGCAACATCGGGAGAGGCATACGTTTGGGTCTCTCTTGCAAATGGCTCAATAAAAAATGGCGACCCCATTACCTCGTCCCCTTGGGAAGGAATTGGGATGAAAGCAACAGCAGTTGGCCCCATTTTAGGAATGGCTCTTGAAGATGTAAAAGCAAGTGAAGACAATACAGAAAATGAAAAGACGGTGACGAAAATTCGTGTTTCCGTAAACCCTACTTCTGCAAATCAAGGAGCCCTATCGGGAGGTGGTATAGCTGGATCATTAAAAACAGGTCCTCAGTCTCTTTTGAGTTATATTGTGAGCGGAATTATTCTTCTTGCAACCATTAGTATTAGTCTCTTTTACTTTGGAAGATTGTCAATGAAAGGCGTAGAAGCAATGGGGAGAAATCCTCTGGCGTATAAACGAATTCAGTTTGGTATTTTGGCAAATTTACTCGCAGGATTACTCATTGCAACCGTCGGCATCGGTGCCGCTTTATATATAATGAGATGAACATACTAAAATACTCAAGAATCGTTATCAATTTGCAGTTATTAAATTAATTACGCATATGAATATCACCTCAGATCAGCTATTCCCGGTACTTCTTTGGGTTCCCATTGTCAGTCTCTTTATCAACTTTTTTCTTATCACCTTTCTTATTGTGATTATTCAAAAGGGCAAATTAAAACCGAAAGAGCAACAAGAGATCGAAAAACAAATGATGGAAACGATAAAACAAGCAGAACAACGTACTACCGAAATTATTGAAGACGCTACAAACAAAGCAAAAACGATCATCAAACAAGCACAGGGAACTAAGCAAATTCTTGACGAAAAGATCGACA
>PFOB01000027.1 GCA_002792315.1 Candidatus Roizmanbacteria bacterium CG_4_10_14_0_2_um_filter_39_13
ATTGAAAGAAGCTGAGGTGATGATGATTGGCTGCCCAACTGCATGGATAGATCAACCTCGACACGAAGAAAATCAACCCTTTCACAATGCACTCACTCCTGTGGACGAGCTTGTGAACTATGACATTACTGTTGCGATCGGTTCAGACAACATTGCAGACTACATGCTTCCTTTTACCGATGGAGACATGTGGAACGAACTCAAGCTTATGGCAATCGGAAATCGTTTTATGGATCTTGATGAGTTGGTCAAAATCGCAACAGTGAATGGTCGGAAAGTCCTCGGCTTAGCTTAAAAGAGTATATACTCAAAAGTGTATGGTGCTTGAAGCAGTACTTGATCAACAAGTCGCAATTGACTCAAGCCCACCCTCACCTCTTCTTCTCAAAGCCACAGAACAGCGTATTTTCCATTCGCTCATTCCACTTCTTATCAAAGCCACCCAAAAAACGACGTTTGATCCTGATGGAAATATTACAGTGATTGAAGAGGGATTTGGATTGGATGGTTTACGAATCCAAAATCCTACAACAGAGGAGATGGTCCACGTCTGGACAGAAAAAGATACATTCCGAATCGTTCATAATAAAAGTACCTACATCGTAAGAAGAGATGGCACGTTTCTGCAAACAGAGTATCTTGATCCGGAAAATCATATTACTGGTCCATCAGACAACAGACAAATAGTTCAAGGGATGTCTGGACAAAACGAAGTAATAATTTCTTATTCAAATGGTACAACGGGATATTGGAGCGAGGAATTAGGACAGTATCTTGGCGCAACATTCGATCCAACGCATATTACAGATCACACACTTATCAGAGAATATGTCGTCATAGACGGATACCAGGGATTGGAGTATCATGTTGTTCATGCAGGAGAGATTCCGATTGAAACATATTGGAATTTGCATACTGGGGTACTCCTTGGGACCGTTTCACATGACATTCGATCTTTCGAGCTTCCTGAAGGATACACTCAGATCACATGGGCTTAGTTTTAAACATGAATGTCAAATGAGGAAAATGGAATCTCTATCTGTAAAAATACCTATCACATATCCTACCGACTACCTACCGCCGCCTCAAGCATTTCTCGATCAAAACAATAGATTGATCCACATGGTGCACCTTCGACCCAGCCAGAATTTGAATTCGCCAGAGGACATCCACTTTGAGTGGTCTTATCAAAGGCTGCACCCAATGTACAATCAGGATGAATTCCTTCTTCACGATGAAATTGAGCCAACTGCTCCTCAGCGAGTACTTCTGCACATATTCCATCTATCAAATAAACTGATCCATCAGGCCCTACTGCCGGCTGCGCCGAGCATGCAATCTCAGTTGCAGCTAATCGTTCCACATTATTTAATTCTTTACACATAGTAAATATCAACTGGAAATATCGACTATTATACATCATACTGCTCTTTTTATCCGTGCAGACTGCAATTTATCCACCAACTCTTTTGCGACTTGGACCACTGGGAATTCGAGTAAGCTATACATTTTTGATTAAAACCTCTGCATCATCCATGGGTGTAAAGCCACGTTTTTGATAAAATTGCTTTGCCCTCTGATTGTTATGAACTACGCTCACAATCACTTTTGTTGCTCCTCTTTTTCTGAGTCGTTTTATTGTTTCGTTCAATAAGTCCGTTCCTATATTTTTCCGTTGGTAATTAGGATACACAGCAAAATGATAAATCCAAGCGCGCCTTCCATTCCAAGTTCCAAGTGATGACGCGATGATAGTACTATTTATCACTACTTTGAGACACGTCTGTGGATTGAGTTTCAATATGGCCAAAAAGTCTTTCTGCTCACTCCTTCTGTCGGCAAGATGCAGACCAGCGTCTTTCCACAATTCGTACAGTTGCTCAAAATCATCAAACTCGATAGGAATTATGTCCATATAAACCGTTATCTTTTACTTCTTCACTCGACCTGCCTGTAATTTCTCAACAAGCTCTTTTGCAACCTCAACCGAAGTCACCATCTTGACATTGTTCTTCACTGCTTTTTGGCGAATGATCTGGCCATCGGTGAGTTCTTTGTCAGACCGCTCTTCCTTGTCTGGATCTGTTGGAATATTGATGATGAGATCAAATCGATTTGATTCAAGCATATCCTTGAGATTTGGCTTTTTGGTCGGTTCTGATATCTTGTTTACAAGAATTGCCTCGATATTTTCCCGAGACAGATATTTATGCGTTTTGTATGTCGCATACAACTTGTATCCCATTTCGGATAACGTATGAATCGTCTTTTTCAGCTTCATCTTGTTTTCCCGTGAGCCGATCGACAAAAGTGCCGTTTTTTCCGCACGTTGTGCCAATCTCATCTGAAGCGTATAGAGTTCGATAAAGCCTGGGGATGCATTTTGATTAAAGTCCGTACTTGCCATAAAGGTGGCAAGCTTCTCTTCAAAGATCGTATTTGGGGTCTCAACTGCGACAGATTCTGCAAATCCTTTGAACAGTCGCACCTTTACCTTTCCGGTCACTTTTTCATTTTGATCGTCGATATATGCATTCAAATGGGAAAGATATGGATCGTACCAAAAGCCTGCATATACTGTATACGCCCATTGGGTATCGACGGTGCCTTTAAATTCATTTTCCATACGGGTTGATACATATTTTTCAATATTGCGATGTGCATCAATAATGATTTCTGCAGCAGGCGCTTCGTAAACACCGCGTACTTTGAGCCCGACTACGCGATCTTCGATGTGATGTGCGATTCCGACCCCATGTTTTGCACCGACATGATTGAGGTGAATGATAAGATCTGCAAGCTTCATCTGCTTTCCATTTACTGCCACTGGAAGTCCTTTCACAAACTCAATCTCTACAATTTCAGGAGTATTGGTCGCATTTTCGGGAAGGGTTGATACTTGAAGAATATCTTTCAGTGGTGGGATGAGCGCAGGATTTTCGATCTCCCCTCCTTCTCCCGTCACGCCCCACATATTATCGTCCCATGAGTAAGGAATTTCTTTCGTTTGTTTGACGGGGATACTGTGTTCTTTTGCATACTCAAGCTCTTCATCTCGACCCATCCCCCACTCTCTCACCGGTGCAATGATTTTGACATCAGGGTTTAAGGCAAGACAAACTCCTTCAATACGAACTTGATCATTCCCTTTTCCGGTACAACCATGTGCGATGGTGTCAGCGCCTTCCTGTGCGGCAATCTTCACTGCCCATTTTGAAAGAAGCGGTCGACCAATCGGGGTTGAAAGATGATATCGTCCTTGATACGAGGCATTTGCTTTAATTCCATGTGAGATATATTCTTCGGCAAATTCATCTTTTGCATCAATAACAATTGCTTTGATTGCGCCGAGTTTGATAGCTTTTTTGCGTATTGCATCAAGATCATCTGCCTGTTGACCGATGTCGATTGTGAGTGCAATCACTTCTGCATTATATTCTTCTTGAATCCATTTAAGCATGACCGAGGTATCAAGCCCTCCTGAATACAGTAAAACTACTTTTTTGACTTCTCCTTTTCGACCTTCATAACTTGATACTTTGACGTAATCTTGTTTCTGTTTCATAAAAAAATTGAAATAATAATGTAGGAAATTGGGTAATTTTTACCATTTTACACCATAATCAGACAAAATATACACCTTTTATGGGGATTTTGCAAGAATATGCAGAAATTCAGAGCAATAGTTTGATTAGAGAACAGGAATCATTACATGAAAGTGAGTAATGCCTGGCTCTGTTTGATATGCACTATTATTTTCATAGCAGACCACATCTTCATGCCTCACTCCGCGTTCTTGAAGAAACATTGCTAAAACGCTATCAGCTTCAACCCAGGAATCATCATGCAATATCCACAATAGAAATTGTTCACTCCCGGGAATATCATAGGGAAACTTATTAGGAATTAAAACAACGCTCTGACCACCAGCTTCTGCGCGGATATCATCTGCAATCGTCGCACCTCGCTCAGCTAGTGAAAGCTTATATCGTTTTAGTTCTTCCTCAATTTCTGGCTTCCGGGGAATCCAATACTCTGCTGCACGAAATGCATTAAGCTCAGCACGAATGTCATCAAGTGTTGGCCGATGGTATGGCTTATGATCTGACACTCGTATACCCATAAATGGATTTCGTTCTAAAAGATTTTGAGTAGTCATATATAGATATGCTTATTATTATTTTTTTCTCCAAATAAGATAGGTATTTGTTGGAAAACGATCCCGAGTATTGACAATCTCACCCTTTAAATTTGTTATATTCAACCCTTTTCCTTCGGCAACATCATAATGACTCACCGCATCATTTTGGATTGGTTCAAAGCCATGAACTAATGCGAGCGCATGAATTTCACTTTCAGACAAATCGCCATACTGTTCATAGATCTCAGAACTCCACATCGCATCTGAGCACGTATAATTAAGATGAAAGAGTAATTCTGAAACAAGCCATGCGGGAAGATATTTAGTTTCTCCTGCATTCATTGAACGCCATTTTCTCGCCGGTTCAAACTCCATCAAAAATCTGGCTACTTTACTTGAATTGCTCAATTCGTTAATTGGAGTTCTTAATAGTTCAGCTGTATCGAGAATTGTCTTTCCGTCATAATCGGTTGTCTCTACCCTCAATACTTCTTCAGCATCTTGTGGTCGAGCAACATAGTCCCTGCCAAAGACGTATCCTCCTGGCCGTACTATTCTACTTATTTCTCTGACAACCTGGGAGCAATTTTCAAAGTTAAATGGTCCTTTTCCGGTCACGGGAAAACTAAAAATTTCATGAAAAAATGAAGAATGCATTACTGCATCAATTGATGCCGTTTGGAATGGCAGTTGAACTGCGTTTGCTTGAACATGGGAAAATGATGTCTCATTTCCATCTTCCTTAACTCCTTCCCGTGCGATATATAAAAAATTTCTATCAAGATCATTTTCGATGAAATGAAAATATGGTGGTAAATCTTGTACTAAATCACGCGCTAGTGCACTTGTGCAAGATCCGAGGTCAAGAATTAAACAGGGGCGATCAACACTAAATTGCTCGACTGGTAAATACTTCCTAATTGCAGGAGCAAAAAATTGTCGTTTATACTTCACACTTTCAGACATTGCCTCACCATATAAAGCAAGACATGCTGGGTCTGTATGTTTTGCTGTATGTGTGACTTCTAGTTGAGATCCCATGTTTTTATTAAAATATTATGCAATATGTGGGCAAATAGACTGAATAACTTCAACGCCCTTTTCAAGTCGAATTATTTCACGCGCCATCATCCACGTACGCCCAAGTCCATTTAACCCCTGAAAATCAGGCCCTCTTCCCCAGTAGGGATCTCCATAGGTATCTTCAACAATTGCCGCATCACCTGTTGATAGGAGTAACTCTCGAATTGGAGCATGCTGATGCAAAATAGCGATCGCTGGAGCAAGCATAGCCATTTCTTTCATTTCATCCCAGTCAGTTCGAATCAATGGCAGATTATCTTCTTTTCTCCCAATGAGCTTTGCCTTTATCGGATACTTTGCTTCATGGATTTCTTGCGCGAGTGCTGGACTGGTGCGCATAAATTTACTTGCCTGATATGCATGCTCCAGTGAGCGATAATTCTTTCCAAGGTACTGATATCCAGCAGGCACCCGAAACCATCCTGAAAATATCCCATAGACTTCGCCAAATTTATCACTTGGTTTAAAGAAAAGTGCTGTTGGCAAATCAAACATGTTGATATGTTGCTCTTGTCGTATATCCACAAAATGATCTGGCCCAGGTCCACAGTCAGTAGCAACCAGTGCGAGACCTGCTAAAGCTTGTTCTGACGCTTGATAGATCTGTTCATACCCATAATTTCTTCTTAGCTCGTGCCATGCTTGAGCTGCTTCAGATAGTGATTCTAATTGTTTGATTTCAAATGGATTTTCTGTCATGTTTATTGGAAAAACTATATGTAATAATTACAAAATATAATAGTACGATTATATCCTATAATTATATCATAATCTTGGTAAAATACGTACGTGTTGGGTGGGAGCTTGAAGGCTCCCACCCAACACGTTACTCAGACACGAATGGGTTATTTACCAGATACTGCCGGCAAAAAAACCCGCTTGACATGGGGCGGCCACGAGTCGCGGTCCAGATAATCTTGGACTCCATCGCGATCCGTGTCAACCCAGTCGTACTGACCATCGTGGTTGATGTCGACTTCGAGGACGGTGGGAACGCCATCGCCGTCGTCATCAGAGTCTCGATAGTCCGCAACACCGTCGCCGTCGGTGTCGCGTGCGTCGCTCGGGTTACCGTCCCCGTTGGGATCGGCACGCTCAGATCCGGTTGCAACCAGGTCCCGATCGAGGTCGGGATATAAGTTGTAGTCCAGACCGGGAATCGTGCCGAAGAAACACTCGGCTCCTACAGGGCGACTCGGGCTATACCCAATACAGCCCCCATAGTCTTCTGGGGACTGGGTCTCAAGATAACTGATCCCGAACTTGAACCCATTGCCGCTCTCGTGCGGTCCGATGAGTACAACTTCGAAAGTCATCGTCATGAGGCCCCCGTCGGGGTCATCATAGAGGACTGTGTAGAGACCATGCCCGTTTTCGTCATACGGGATGTCAATGAGTACCGACCCCCCGTTGACTTTCTTCTCGAGCACGACCCCGTCGGACCGCGTCTCGTAAACTCTCATCTCCCAGTACGATTCCACCGCTGGGTGTTTGTAGAATACCCGTTTGCCGTCGGAGTAACGGCGTGCGGTGAATTCGTGCTCCGGGATTTTCACCCGGAACGGCTGGTAGTTCGAATCTATGGATGACTCGATCCATGTTGAATCCACACACCACGGCGTACCGCCGTATTCAACAAGAATCCGAGTGAATCCGTGCTGGATGCACGTGTACTGCGACCAGCTCAATGAGGATTCCCAGTCCTCGAGCTGGAGATACTTATAGGTCTTCCAGCCGGCGTCTCCAACGCCGACGATGAAAGCGGCTTCCGCCGCACTGACTACCACCACACCAGCAGTTTCCGCTGCCAATCCAGGGATCATCCGTGCTGCAGTCGATATACCGGACATAACTCCCGACCCATACGATATGATCGGGGGGAGGATCCGCTTCAGTTCACCGACTCTGGACAGAGCGAACCGAGTCCAGACGCGCATGGTCACGTCGACTTCCCCTACCAACACTCGGAGAGAGCTCAAAGGAGCACCTCGCCGAAGCGCTTGTCGGTAAGTATCGGTGATAAATTTCTCATCTTCACCTGCTTCGAAGATGAGAACCCGAATGCGGGACGGATCTATGGGATTTTTCGAATACAACTCCGTACCGTTACGAAACGTTTGCGACACCTCTGAAGCCTTCATCTCCAAACCGTAGATTACCTTGGAGTTGACGGCTTTCTCGAGAATGGGGTTCCCCTTAATCTTGGTGTTCCACAGATTGATCTTGTCCATGGTCCACTTCACGAGTTCACGGTAATTCTCGGCCCGTTTGGGGTTGAGTTGCTGACCCATGTTGGGATTGTTGAGTTTCCCATTCATAAGATCAACAGACTCTTGCGCCTTTGTGACGTCAAACCCACGATGTGCCACAAAGTCCTTCCCATAATCTTTCACCCATTGGAGATATGGGGAAAGGAATGTTCCTCTTCCATATAGGGTAGATAACTCCTTGGCATGGGGGTTTGAACCTGGGAGAAATCTACTTGAAAAACACTCTCCCCCGCATCCGTTGTTAATGAGATGCTCGAGAGAGGCAAAGCCGTTTTCTGAATAGATTGGCCATGCCGAGTCGACCCGCCAGAAGATCGTCCCGGCAAGGATGGGGATCATCACATCGCCAGGATTTGTCTGATCTGTGATCGGGATAACGGTCGGAACCGCGATCTCGGGATCAACCTTCTCCCGACACCAGATGAGCCCGACTTGATCAACTTCCAACTTGAGCGAAGGATCGATCGAGTTCGTTTCAAAAGACAGATCGCCAGGATTGAAGTACACCTGACTCAGCTTCATGTCTTTGGTCTGCCATTGACTCGTTAGCTCGCCAATTCCCAGCCACGCTATATTCACCCGATATCGGGCTTGATTCTGATATATAGCGAAACTGGCCGCCGTAGCACCCGTATATGTACCTGAACCCCTGTGAGATATTCGTACATACATTTGAGAAGCGTCGGCTCCTACATCCCATTGCTGAGGGATGCTGGAGTAATTCTGACGACTCATCTTGAGATGCTTACTACCGGTTGGTGCCGAGCCGTCCTGAATCACATCCCACCCGCTCGGAGCTGGGTCGTAGTCAGGATCCAGTCTATTCGCCCAGTAGCATTCCTGGACAAGCGCTTCATCGGTGCCGTCGATCGAACGTGCTTGGATCCCGACGCTTGGCTGTTTTGCGGCGTTGGGAACGAGCAGGTTCTCCGTTGGCGCGAGAAGCGCGGGTCCTTCGACTGTCTGAATTGCGGCAGAACGAGCAGTCTCGGGGAACATCTCCCCTGCGTCGACCCAACCTTCTGGATCGATCGTGATGACCGGATTGTCTGCGGGATTAGGTGTCGAATCCTGTGCCCAAACTCCTTGCGGGAGAAGGGTGATCAAAATCGACAAAACAACGAGCCAGTTGAGAAACTTCAATCTTTTGTTCATAAGAGCCCCTCCTTTAGGGCAAGACCTCTGAACGATGCGATGGGGAAATACATTGACGGTTGAAAGACCCTTCGGTCTTATGAAGTTTCAAAACCCAAACTTCATATAAAATGGTCCAGACACTACTCCCTTGTCTGGCAGGGTTTTTGGATTGGCATTCTCCTTTCTCTAAAAATATTGTTTAGTAAATCATAGCCACAGTGGCTATCTTCTGACAAAAAGTTTTTTCTGCCAAAATATAGCCACCGTAATAAATGATTTGTTTTTTTCGTGTCTGAGTTGTTAACGTGCTCGTCCTTCCGAAGTCCGCCGATAGGCGAGACGAAGGAGGACATGACTTCCCTTCTTTGAAATATGCTGATACTTCAAATAAAGAATCATTCTATTTCTGCGCAATGAGTTTGAATGCAGACAGCTTTTGTCTGATAATACTCACGCTCAAAAATACTCAATAAGTAAAAAAAACCCACTTAAAGTGGATGTTCATTTGTACATATCAAATATGTATTATATTATATCCTATAATAGTTCAAAAGCAAGTTTTTCTGCTTTTATCTGTTTCAGAGTATTCTCCAAAAATTAATGAGCCAAGGATTTGTTGGACTGACTTTGATATAATTTGGCTGGAATGATGCCCGAGTGTTGGAATGGCAGACAAGTTAGTCTCAAAAACTAATGAGGGCAACCTCGTGTGAGTTCGACTCTCACCTCGGGCACAAGAAGGATTTTTACTCCCAATTTTGATTTGGATGATGAGAACCTGCGTTTGGAATACACAGAGTAGGAATATTGTAGTTTATGTCGTCCGTGTCCCAGTATGCTCCATTTGGCCCCGCAGACATAATATTGTCAGTACAGCACCAATTAGTTGTGTCTGAACAGCAGCATGCCTCCCCTTCATTTTCATTGATGAGATACGGTTGGCCCCAAGGATCTTTCGGAATAGTATCAATCTTGATGGTAGTACTTGCAGCATTGAGTTTCTGCAAAGCAGTTGTATAAGCACTCAGACACGCAGCAGTGCTGATATTTCCCCCTCGACAAGAATACTCAGAGCAGATGCTTCCCGTAATTTCTGCAAATGTTTTTCCGGTTGCAATACGTGCGGCAACAACCAAATTCGAAAGTTCAACAATGTCAGATTTCGCTTTTGTATTTTTTGACTGTTTTTGAACATTGGTATATGAGGCGATACCGAGCGTCGCAAGGATTCCAATGATACTTATCACTACAATCAGTTCAACAAGGGTAAATCCACCTCTTTTTCCCATCATTCTTTCAGTATATTGACATATTGGAAATATTTCAATGACTGTACAAATACTATTTTTCCAAATTAACCATTTACTGTTTCACGTTTATTGATATAATTGAACCATGGCATATATTATATTTCCCCTCATTATTCTCATTTTTTTCTATTTTTTTTCTTCAAAAGTGTCCCCGATCCCGTATTTTCCAACAAATAAAGCTGATCTTGATAAGATTGTCAAAGCATTGGATATGAAAAAGGATGGTGTTATCCTTGATCTTGGCGCAGGAGACGGTACCGTCATCTTTGCTGCTGCAAAGAAAGCTTATCAAGACAATCTAAATACACAGTTTTTTGCGATAGATGTTAACCCAATTCTTATCGCATACATGTGGTTGCGCAGACTCTTTCATCCAAATAAAGCAAATATCAACCTGATTTTAGGTGATATGTTCAAGGTTGACTATGCAACCATACTCAAAAAATATTCTCAACGCGTTTTTTATATCTATATCTCACCCTGGTTTACCGAAGCAACCGCACATATGATCAATGACCAAAAACTTGATGCAACGATTGTTTCCTATTTTTACCCCGTTGAGAATAAGAAGGAAGATCTAAAAATCACGGGAGTTCATGATATTTATATCTATAAATCATGATAGAGTTGTCCAGACATACTGAAACTCATGTTTGACACTATCATCCGACTTGATCAGGCCATAACAATACGCCTATCGGTACTTCTCCCGCACAATACGATATTTGATGCAATTTTTTCATTTTTCTCCCTTCACGGGCTTACCGTGATCATTTGGGTGATTCTCTTTTTTGTATTTTGGCAGAACGAACGAAAAGACAAAACCCATCATCATTTTTTTCTTGCTTTTGTGACAAGCTTTAGTATTACGACCTTTCTTGTAAATATTTTGTTAAAAAATATCGTTCAACGTACCCGCCCATGGATTGATCGAGGATTATTTGAAACTTCTTGCCCTTCTGATTTTAGTTTTCCCTCCGGACATGCTGCTGGAGCATTTGCTGGCGCAGTAATTTTTTCATATTTTGATAAAAAGCGTCAATGGCTTTACTATGGGATTGCAACCTGTATTTCATTCTCACGGATATATCTTGGCTGTCACTACCTCCTTGATGTGGTTTTTGGGGCATTAATAGGCTTTTTTGTTTCAAAAGCCATAATTTTGTATTTATCTAGTAGAAAAATACTATAACTTGTTCACTATATGTGAACAAAGTCATACGAACGTCATATTTATGGAGAAGACGAGAAACATAGGTAACAGTAATATATCAAAGGAGGTCAGGTCA